>JAEDDI010000058.1 GCA_016293805.1 Bacillota bacterium
TTCCTGTAATCTTCAAGAATCGCCTCTGTTACAGGAATGAGCGAGTCTTCCATTCTCTTGTCAAACTGTTCTTTTTTCATTACTTTACCTCTGTTCTGTTCTCTTTGTGCAGTTTTCATTATGGCAGTCTGCACACGACATGCCGCAGTTTTCATCATTGTTTTTAGATGCTCCCCATGCCCACAGGAGTGCCAGTCCTGCTATTATGAGAGCTCCTGCCGCCAGTACACCAATCTGCTGTATAAGACTCATCTTCTGCGCCTCCTGTGTCTTCTGCTCTTTTTGTAATTTAACACTACAATAAGAAATATTATAAAAAATACCGCTGTATAGGTATATATGCTGCCCAAAAGAAGTTTAGGAATACTAAGAGAAACGCTCTCGCATGCTGCAAGATCTGTACTGCCAATCTGCTCTCCATCCTTATACACTGTGATACTGCCAACAATATCACCTTCCTTTACAGGGGCCTTTATTCTCTCGATATTCACTTCTGTTGTAATCTCATCGCCGCTGCTTTCTTCAGATACTGCAGCTTTTACGTCAGCAGCTGCAGCTGCTGTGATTTCTCCTTTTTTTCCTGATCTGACTCTGACTGTTTCTGTATGTCCCTCTGTAACAGCTTCAACTGTTTTGTAATTGTCAAATCCGTACTCCAGAAGTTCTATTGAATCGGCAAATCTGTCAAATGCCGTCGATTTCATCACGATGCTTATATATTCCTCGTCACCCCTGACAGCATCCGCTGCCATGCATCCTCCTGCAAGATCTGTATATCCTGTCTTTATCCCTACAGCATACTTATAGTATGGATGGCATGACTTTCCGTTCACATTTATCCAGCTGTATGTGTCAAAAAGAAGTCTGTCTGTAGACCCCACTGTCAGAACCTCTCTCTTGTTTGTCTCATGCGTCTGGTATGTCGTTCTTCTTACTATCTCGCGTATCGTGTCATATTCCATGGCTTTGCGCGCTATGATAGCCATATCTTCAGCTGTTGAGTAATGATTATCATCATCCAGTCCGTTTGGATTGGCAAAATGTGTTCCGGTGCATCCAAGTTCCTCCGCTCTCTTATTCATAAGCTCCGCGAACTCCTCAACGCTCCCTGAAACAGCCTCCGCAAGCGCAACCGCACAGTCGTTTGCGGAGTATATCATCATCACATTCAGCAGATCCTCCACCAGCATTTTTTCGCCCTTCTTCAGTCCAAGAGCGCTGCCGTCTATCGTCGTCACATACTTGCTGACTGTAACCACATCATCACATTTCAGATTCTCCACTACAAGTATTGCCGTCATCATCTTGGTCATGCTTGCGGGCCTGTATCTCTTGTCAGCGTTCTTTTCGTAAAGGACCTCGCCTGTGTGTGCATCAATAAGTACTGCTGCCTTTCCCTTTAGTTTCAGTTCGTCTGCGAAAGCTGTTTCAAGATTCCCAAATACAATCAGAAACGCAAAAACTGAAACAAGACATGCTGCAGCAATCATTTTAAATCTAACTATCAAAACCTGTTCTCCTGTCTTTCCAATGCACCGATTATATCACAAATCCCCTGTCTGCAAAAGACCGCTCTGGTTTGCAATATACTTTTTCAGTTTATCCAGATATTCTCCCGCCATCTTTCCGGGCGGTCTTTCGAGTGACCAGATGTATCCGACTTCTATTATTTCATCACTTTCGAGCGGAACAGCTATTATATCATCACCGTTAAGGTCGCTGCTTAGCACACCTGTGGAAATAGTATATCCGTTAAGTCCTATAACCAGATTAAAAAGTGTTGCCCTGTCGGTCACACGTATATCCTTAAAACTCTCAGCGGTACTGTGTATCTCCTCTGACAGATAAAATGAATTGTGCACACCCTGTTCGAATGTCAGTCTTGGATACACCTTAAGATCATCAAGAGTTACACTTTCTTTTTGCGCAAGCGGATGATCCTTTGATATGAAAACATGCGGCGCCGCTCTGAACAGACTCTCAAATCCTGCATAGGCATCCTTCAGGATTCTTCTCATAACCTGTCTGTTGAAATCGCTGAAATATATTATTCCCAGTTCGCTTCTTCCGGTTCTTACATCCTCAATGATGTCAAAAGTTCTGGTCTCCCTAAGCGAAAACTCATATCGGCTCTCCTTGTAGTCCCTGACAAGATCTACGAAAGCATTTACAACAAACGAGTAATGCTGGGCAGACACTGCAAACACTCTCTTAGTAGGTTCTCTGTGCTTGAACTGTTCTTCAAGAAGATCCGCCTGTGATACAACCTGTCTTGCATATGAAAGAAATCTGCTTCCCTCTTCAGACAGAAAAACACCCTTGCTCCCCCTGTAGAAGATGGTAATCCCCATCTCCTTCTCAAGTTCCGCAACGGCCTTCGAAAGGCTTGGCTGTGACAGATAAAGCTCCTCTGCCGCCTTTGTCATGCTTCCGGTTTCAATTATTTTTATAACATATCTTAGCTGCTGAAGCGTCATATGCTTCTCCTTTATTCCCTGAGTGCAAGACTGGTTACCGATACAAGTATAACTGCTCCTCCTACAAGCTGAACAGCTGTAAGTGATGTCCCGAATATGACAAATGAGAACACCACCGATGTCAGAGGAAATACATTTTCAAAAAGCGAGGTCATTGTAACTGTCAGCCTGCCTATTGCAAAAACATACAGATACTCCGCAATAACCACCCCTACAACACCCAGCAGTACAGCGAGCAGCACATTACCGGCAGTAAGTCCTGTCCACTGAGGATGTGAAAGCAGAGTGAGAGGAATCTGAACAATGAATGCAGGCAGCATCATTGCAGTCAGAAGAGTTGTAAGCGAGTACTTCTCTTCTATTGGCTTTACAAGTGCAATATATGATGACCACATGAACGCACCAAGAAGCATCACTAAAAATCCCCTGATGCTGACACCCATAGGTTCACCTGCTATGAGAAGATATACACCTGCAATCGATCCCATAACACAGACTACCTTGAGTTTTGTTATTCTTCCCCCAAACCATATTCTGTCGAACACAAGCCCGAATACTGGTACTGTTGCCATTACAAGTGTGGCAAATGCCGCACTTGTGAGTTCAGTTCCAATGTTTTCAGCATTAAAGTATATACACATTCCGACAATACCGCAGAGTATTATTCTCGGCCAGTCTTTCCTGTCTATATGAAATCTCTTTTCTTTTATCAGCAGAAGCGGCACGAGTATCAACACTGAAACAGCCAGTTTGATAAGTGTGTATACAAAAGGCTCCATTGAACTCATCAGATATTCTATGCCTATGGCTTCGAATCCCCATATCATATTAACCGCTACTATTGCAACTATTCCTCTTCTCATCTTTCACCTTAATTCTTTCCAGTGTCATCCATCCTATGGACGTATAATGGTGTCTTTACCAAATTACTAAAAAGGTGCAGATTTATCTGCACCGCTGTTACACTATTTCTATCTGACATCCTGCCATTGCAGCCAGTGCAGTTTTGTGTGCATCCTCTGAAGTACCTGCACAGCACCCGGAACAGATTCTTACCGGCACTTCCGGCATGGCTGCTTTAATCAGCATGGCGTTTGATATGACACAGATATCCGTACACACACCTACTATTTCTATCGATGTAATGCTCTCTATTTCGTTAATTGCCTTAATATCCTGCGCCAGTCTAAGACTTCCAAATGTTTTTTTATCATATATGCATGCAGCCTTGTCCAGATATTTTCGCAGCGGCTCAACTATTTCCCAGCCTTCTGAACCCTTGATACAGTGCTCTACCGGAAGATTTCTGCCCTCAAGCGTATCCATATAATTGCTGCAGTGCGTATCTCTTGTAAACAGAATCTTTCCGTCAAATTGTGCAAGTTTCTGTTCTATCAGCGGAATCACCTTCTCGGCGGCCTCATTCTTCAGCGAACCGTACACGAAGTCATTCTGCATATCAATGACTATAAGAAAATCATTTGACATATTGTTTCTCCCTTATCAAATAGTACATATTGATATTACCACGACTGCGTCATGTTTTCAACTTTTATAAAATCTCAAGAAAGAACCGGTAAAAATCGTCGATATCTCTGAGGTTTGCGGTTTCTCTTGCCGAATGCATTGCCAGCATCGGAATCCCCATATCGGCACCGGGTATGCTCACATGCGATGTCAGTATCGGTCCAAGCGTACTGCCTCCCGGATTTCCCGATCTGTTTGCCTGAACCTGAAGAGGAATACTCTTTTCTGAGCATATCCCTCTTATAACTGCAGAAAGCTTCCCGCTTGTTGCATACCTTTGCGCAGCACTCGTCTTCAGGACGATTCCCTTTCCCGCATAGGCTCTTGAAGTAATGTCAGCTTTCTCAGGATAATTTGGATGGAAGCTGTGGGCACCGTCAGCGGAGATAAGGAAATTTCCGTCACTGTAAATGCTTTCGATTTTTCCGCTTCTGCAAAAGGCGTCAAGAACATCCCGCAGCAGGTTCGAGTCTCCTCCCTGTTTTGTCATACTGCCTACCTCCTCATTATTGAAAATACACATCAGCGGCGTGTAATCTCTATCGTGTTCGGCAGCTATCGCCTCTGTAAGAGCAAAAACAGATGCAAGGTTGTCAAGTCCGCGTGAAAGGATAAAACTGCCGTCTGTCCCTGTGGTCTGAGCTTTCTCACATGGGTACAGATTAAGGTCAAAAGAAAGAATATCATCCTCTTTTGCGCCTGCAAGTTCTGCAATGAATGAAATAATGTTTTCACTGCTGTCTGTGCTTATGAGCGGCATCATCTCTTTCTGGAAATCTGCATCACGCCTGCCCGAATCCTTATCCATATGAGGTGCAAGCGAAGGAATCACAAACACCGGTTTTTCACTGTCCACTAAAGTCATAACAGGCGAATATGCATCTTTTCCCTTTTTCCACACTGCACCTGCAAGTCCCAGCGGTCTGTCGAACCATGTGTGCCTGAGCATTCCTCCGTAAGGTTCTGTGTTAACCCTTCCAAACTCACCGTCAATATCCGGAGAAGGCTTGAGCCTGAAACACGGATAATCAGAATGTGCACACGCAATGTGAACATTTCCGCCATTGAGCCTGAATGCTATCAGTGCTGTTCCATATATTTCTATATAGTATTTACCGTTTTCCAGTCCCTCAGCCGATGACATATGAATACTTTCGAATCCTGCATCATTCAGTCTTTCCTTAACGGTTTCAATAACATGATAGGGACTTACGCCCCTGTCAAGATAATCATTTATTCTCATTTTACTGTCTCCTTATATTACTGCAAAGAACAAAAGCGCAGCAGCTATATCGGCTATAACAAGAAGCCACCTGCTTATATCTGTTCTGTGACGTATCACAATATTTACTGCCGCAAGCACGATTACAGCTCCAAGAATGAAAAATCCGCTTCTGTCAAGTGACTGAGCAAAAGTCATGCTCTGAAATACCAGCGAAAGCATAACCTTAATCAGAAGTCCGCATACAATCGGTCTTATCCATTCTGATATGAATAACACTGCATCTATTCTTGAAATTCCCTCATACAGATAATAGATTGTAAAAAAAGCAATTGCTGAGGCAGCCACACTGCATCCGAAACCTGCAAGCCCTGTTATAACGCCCACCCACATCAAGGATGTTGCATTGTAGCCTATATAAAATCCGATTCCAAAAAGCGTCTTGCAGAGAATAGATCCCGGCAGAACATTCACAACAGTTATTATATGACTGTAGAACACATTCTGCGGTATTATTCCTGTTTCTACGAACATTCCATCGGCAATTGTAAGATATGCGTCACCGCCCCCAAATGACATAAACGTCGAAAGAATATCCCTCAAGAGAAACTCACCGTTTCCGGACATGAATATGAGGGCCGGGACTGAACATACTGCCATGAACAGTACCCATATCCCTATATCTTTAATAAAGTCTTTTCCCTTGAACTCAATCCTGCAGTTTCGACCGCGAAGCGATACAAAAAGACCGTATAAAGACAGAATGACCATCAGCACCTGTGCACCGATGAGAGCATCTCCGTCAAATATTATGCCTTCCTTTCCAAGCAGGAATACAGCCGAAAGAAAACACGCTGCAGCAAGTTTGGGCGGATTTGAGTTTCTGCCTATAAAAAAAGCTATAAAAAAAACACATGCAAGAAGATTGATAGTGGTCACACTGA
>JAEDDI010000059.1 GCA_016293805.1 Bacillota bacterium
CTTGCGGTAACATCCCTTTTGTCGCTCGGTTATTCAATTTTTGAGCTAACCTGTTTGCCCACTGCCCTTAAAAGCGTTGATTTTACTGGATTCTTGCTTGTTTTCTTATGTCAACGCTCTTAAGCTCAGAGATTATTTTGTTACTTTATTAATTCTTCAAGATGCTCCGCCATCTTCAGGAGCGACTCAACTCTTCTTCTGAAAAACAGTTTCCTGGAAGAATAATTCTTTCCCTCCAGACGTTTGCTTTTACCTACTGCCTTGTTAAGACTTTTGCAGGATGTGACGATTGCATCTGTCTTCATCTTGAGTCTGAACGCCTTTTCCTCTGCCTTCGCTTCATCATCTGAAATGCTCTTGAGAGTTCTGACTGTCTTTCCGGCAGCATCTTTCTTTTTATTTGTGCGCATAATGGCATGACAGACTGCACCTGCTGCCGAAATGCCGAATGCTGCGGCCTTTCTTCCCGCAAACATCACACCCCTTGCGGGAATGCTGTCTGCTATGGTCCTGGCTGCATTTCTTCTTCTTGCCTTTGAGATTTCCTTTTCGACTATGCGCATTCTTCCATTTGAAATCATCATAAGTCTGTCGGCTTTGTCTTCCGGAAGATTTGCAATTGATTCAAGAAGATCTGTCACATCGTCAAGAGCTGTAACAGACATAACCACTGCATCCTCATATCTTCCGGACTGCAGTCTCAGTTCCTTCTCTGCCGCTTTAAGCCTCTTTTCTGCAAGACTAAGCTCCTTGCTGCCGGCTTTTTTCATATTTCCTCCTGGCAGGTTTCAAGCCATCTGAGATCATACGGTTCGAATGTGACATTTCTGTATTTCTCGACATCGAGAATCTTGCCGTCCCAGTCACCGTGTATTTCTCCAGTCTGCTTGATAAGAATATCGTAAAGAATATCGTAAGTTGTATCACCATCCGTCTCAACTATTGTGCTGTACGGAAGTGTCTTGTGATATGTAAGTTCCAGGCCTTTGTAATCAAAATGGTATCCGCAGCGCATTCTGCATCCGTCAAGACCTGTATATTTGAATCTTGCCTTAAGATCTGCAAGAATTTTATCATTCTCCTCTTCATAAAGATTTTCCGGAGTAGTCTCGGTATAGTCATATCTGAACTGTACCGGGATATTGATCTTCCTGAATCTCTCAACATATTCAACCAGTCTGTCTGCAGGATATTCCTTGAACAGAACACAGTTTACTCTTGTTCCGGTTGGGATTCTCGCAAGAAGCTCATCTCTGGATTCTTCAACATAATGCACAAGATGACGTGAAATGTTAATACATGTAATCTTGTCCTTATTCTTCTCAACGAAGTCAATCATATCATCTTCACTTCTGTCCTTAAATACAGGGAATGTCGTGTTGATGTAAACTTTGTGAGTTGCAGGAATTTCATCCAGCATAATCTGAAGTGATTCAAGATCCGAGAACGGTTCCCCTCCTGTAAATACAAAATCACAGTAAGGTGTAATCTCATTCATCACTCTAATGCTTTCACAGATTTTTTCAAGACTGAATCCGTCCATGCACTGGTATTCTTCCTTGTTTATGCAGAACGGACAGTTATTCTGACAATCATATGGCACAAAGATTGTCACTGTTGCACCGCCTTCGCGTGTCTTGTATGGATTGTTACTCATCAAAATATCCTCCAAATGGTACTCTATTGTTAGTGTTCATATGGTCAACATCCAAAACCATATGCTTACGCCCGCCAGTTATACTGTATACCAGAATACTGACGGCAGTGCCAAGTCTGATACCGGGACAATCAAACATACTTATCTGCTCACTTCTGAGCCGAAGTTCAGTTTCAATATCCTTTTTACTTCTCTTAAACACATATGCGGCCCTGTGGATTTTTCCGTCGTAATCGGGATCAACCGACCACATATCTACAGGCTCCGTATTATTTCCAAACACACTAATCCTTATTATATCACTGTTTATTGAAATGTCATCAGATTTTTTTACAATAACATCACAAAATTTATAAAAATCGAACGAAACGCCTGAATCGTGAAGCCGTTTTATAGACATTTCAGCTGCAAGGTCTCCATTATCACACACGATAAACTGTCTTCCCATATCTGCTGCCGAAACCGCAAGAGTCGATGATCCTGCAAAGAAATCCGCGCATATATCTCCCGGTCTCGAACAGCTTCTGACAATTCTGTCTATGAGAGCCTTTGGTTTTTGCGTTGCGTATCCGGTTCTCTCTGAAGATGTCCTTCCCACCATATCAATATTCCACACATCCTTCATATTGACCATGGTGTACCACCCCAGTTCATCTTCAAATTCCTCAACTCCCCTGAATCTGTACGGTTTGTATCCTCTGTTGTAGGATTTCTCCTTCTGAGGTTCAAAATAGTATTTCCGGCTTCTGCTGTAAAACAGGAGAGTGTCATGCTTTCTTGCAAAATGCTTTTTTGTGCTGCCGCCGGATTTATAAGTCCATATCACCTCGTTCACGAAATTATCCGCTCCGAAAATCTCGTCCATCAGAAGCTTGACACAATGCACCGCATGCCAGTCCAGATGAATCCATATACAGCCTTCTTCAGAAAGAAGATCTCTCATCGCATAAAGCCTTGCACAAAGCATGCGATAATACGCTAACTCTCCTTCCTCCCATACATCGCTGTATGCGTGTGCACTTATCTTCTCTTCACATGCAGATTTGACAGTGGCGCTGTAGTTTGCCTTCGTAAAAAAAGGTGGATCGGCATATATAAGCTGGAGTCTGCCCTTCATGTTTTTCTCTTCCATGAGATACTTCATAAAAGGAAGGCAGTCTCCCTGTGCCAGAATATTATCCGTTTCGCTTCCATATCTTTCAACAGGAATGAACCTTTCGGGAGTGCACTTTTCGTATTCATTTTTTGCCTCCTGCAGAACCTGGGGCAGGATATTAAGAATACCCATTATCTCTTTCCTTTCGGCGAATTTGTGTGAGGCGCCAAAACATTTATCAGATCAGGTCTTCCGGCTGCCTTAAGCGCCTTTATAACCGTCTGCCTGTTCTCAGGCTTGTGAAAATGCATGAGTGCCCTCTGCATTTTCTTTTCTTTCATGTCTTTTGCAACATACACAGGTTCAAGCGTAAACGGCTCCATCTCTGTATAATACATACATGTTGCAAGAGTCCCCGGTGTCGGATAAAAATCCTGCACCTGGTCCGGAACAAATCCGTATTTTTTAAGATACAGTGCAAGATTTACAGCATCATCAAGTGTACTTCCCGGATGGGATGATATAAGGTATGGAATCAGATACTGTTTTTTTCCAAGCTGTTCATTGGTCTTCGCATAAGCCCTGGAAAATTCACTGAATACTCTGCATGAAGGTTTATGCATGTATCTCAGAACACTGTCAGAAACATGTTCAGGCGCAACCTTAAGCGTACCTGAAACATGATTGGCGCAGAGTTCTCTCAGGAATGTTTTATCTCTGTCAGCCATGACATAATCATATCTTATACCGGAACGTATAAAGACTTTTTTTACTCCCCGGACCTTCCTTACAGCCCTCAGCACATCTATGAACTCGCTGTGGTCCACATCAAGGTTTGCACACGGCTCCGGAAACAGACAGTCCCTGTTTCTGCACATTCCATGCTCAAGCTGACGGCTGCATGACGGATGCCTGAAATTGGCTGTAGGCCCGCCTACATCATGAATATACCCCTTGAATTCAGGATCTTCTGTAATAAGTTCTGCTTCCCTCACTATCGATTCAATACTTCTTGATCTTACTTCACGACCCTGATGATATGTCAGAGCGCAGAAGGCACATCCTCCAAAGCAGCCCCTGACTGCAGTTATACTGAACCTGACTTCCGAAAAACCCGGTATTCCGCCTTCCTTATCATACATTGGATGCCACATCCTCATATAAGGCAGTTCATAAATGTGGTCAAGTTCATGCCTTTCAAGGGGCATCTGCGGCGGATTCTGAAGCACGTAAAAACCGTCATATTTCTCTGCAAGCGGTTTCCCGCTTATGCAGTCGTTTTCCCTGTACTGCATGGCGAAACTCCTGCAGTATGCTTTCTTATCACTGCAAACCTCATCAAAAGATGGAAGAACCATCGTTTCATCATCTATCTCACTGACTCTGCAGCATGTTCCTTTTATCCAGCATATATCCCTGACACTTATTCCGCTGTCGAGAGCCTCGGCAATCTCTATTACCGCTCTTTCTCCCATTCCGTATATAAGAAGATCCGCTCTTGAATCTATCAGCACCGATCTTCTTACCTTGTCATCCCAGTAGTCATAATGTGAAAACCTTCTGAGCGATGCCTCAAGCCCTCCTATAATAACCGGAACTTTGCTGTATGCCTCTTTGGCTCTGTTGCAGTAGACAATTACAGCTCTGTCCGGTCTCCTGCCTGTTTTTCCCCCGGGTGAATATATATCAGTTCTACGTCTGTGTCTGAATACGGAGTAGTTGTTAACCATGGAATCCACATTACCTGAATTAATAAGAAAGCCAAGTCTTGGTCTTCCAAAAGTCCTGAAATCCTCACAGCTTCTGTAATCAGGCTGAGAAAGAATACCAATGCGGTATCCCATTGACTCAAGTACTCTGGATATTATGGCTGTGCCGAAAGAAGGGTGATCAACATATGCATCGCCTGTAACGAGAACGAAATCAACAAAGTCCCATCCTCTTTCTTTCATTTCTTCTCCATTTGCCGGTAAAAAAGCCATACTATCCTCCATGTTTTCAGCTTACGCCGATTATATCACAAAAAAGGCTACTGAAACAATAGCCTCTGCCTCGCATGATGAAAATAATCATTGTGTAGTTTTTAACAATTATCAGTAAATTTCAGGCCTTCTCGCCCTGAGAAGCGGAAGCTGCTGCCTTACGGAATCCACATATTCAAAATCAATGTCCGCATATACTATTTCCTCGCCCGTTCCCGCCTCGGCAATCACTTTACCCCACGGGTCTGAAACAAGAGAATGCCCGTATGCCTCATATATGCCTCCCTCAGCATACGCAGGGGATACCGCCGCAAAATACACCTGATTATCAACAGCTCTTGACCTCATTGCAAGATGCCAGTGGTCTGTTCCTGTCTTTTTGCTGAACGCAGCAGGGAGAATTATCATCTTCGCCCCTTCAAGTGTCATTTTCCTGAAAAACTCCGGAAATCTCACATCAAAACATATCGCAATACCTATTCTTCCGAATTCCGTATCTATAACTGTCGCACAATCTCCGCTGGAAAGAGTCTCCGATTCCATAAATCTAATTCCTCCTTCAATGTCAACATCGAAAAGATGCGCCTTGCGGTGTTTCCCTATAATTCTGCCGTTTCGGTCAAACACATATGCGGTATTATATACTCTGTTTTCTTCCCTCTCGGAAATCGTCCCTCCGGCAAGATATATGCCAAGCTCTCCTGCCAGCGCGGACATTCTGCTGACAGTATCCCCGTCCTCAGTTTCCGCATAAGGCTCAAAATACCTGTTGGCATAAGGAGTATTCCACATTTCAGGAAGACAGACAATGTCACATCCGGCATCTTTTGCCCTCCTCACCATTGATGAAGCCTTCTGCCATGTCTCCTGTTTGTTACTGTATATATCCTGTGCGTCAGATCCTCCCATCTGACAAAGACCTATTCTGAAACTCATCATCTTCCTCCGATCAGATTTATACATAAATAATACTGCAATCATAATAATAAGTAAAGATTTCTCATATGCTCCCAGACTCATTGCGCCCGTTCTTTAATTTTGACATTTGTTAAAAATATTATTGACAATGCATGCTGTGCTATGTATAATTATTGTTGTCGCGTTGAGGTTCACCTCAGCGAAAGCGTTCCGAAGTAGCTCAATGGTAGAGCAACCGGCTGTTAACCGGTAGGTCGTGGGTTCGAGCCCCACCTTCGGAGCCAACTTTTTTGCCGGAGTGGCGGAATTGGCAGACGCACAGGACTTAAAATCCTGCGCTCCTTACCGAGCGTACCGGTTCGACCCCGGTCTCCGGCACCATCGTTCAATTCAATATCGCGGGGTAGAGCAGTTGGTAGCTCGTCGGGCTCATAACCCGGAGGTCGGA
>JAEDDI010000024.1 GCA_016293805.1 Bacillota bacterium
TTTTACAGGTAAATCCACGTAACTACAAATGTGTGGTCACTTCATATTATCTAAATATTTTTCCGTAAGCTCACCCAGTATCTTCATTCCGTGTTCTGTCTCATCATCTGACATATTGGAAAAATTCAGTCTGAGTTCATTGCATTTCTCCCCGGCAGGGTAAAAACTTGTTCCTGGAATGAACGCTACCTTTCTTTCCCCTGCTCTTCTCAGAAGCTCCCTTGAATCCTTTCCTTCCGGAAGCGTCATCCATACGAAAAGACCTCCTTCAGGAACTGTAAATGAAACATTCTCAGGAAAGTACTTCTCAATCGCTCCAATCATTATATCCCTTCTATGTCTGTAAAGCGTACATATTCCTCTAATATGCTCATCCAGATTGTAATGGTCAAGATAATATGCCATCTGCCTCTGAGATATCGCAGAAGATGACAGGTCCGCTGCATTCTTAAGAAGAAGATACTTGTCCATTATCTCTCCCCTTGCACATATCCATGCAATACGAAGCCCCGGACAGAATGTTTTGGAGAAAGTTCCGACATAGATAACCTGCCCCTTTTTGTCAAACCGGCTGAGAGGTTTTCTGCAGTTCATATCAAAAGCAAGTTCAGAATATGCTGCGTCTTCAACAACCGGCACATCATATCTGTACATGAATTCCATAAATTCCTGTCTTCTTTCATCAGACCAGCTGCGTCCTGTAGGATTCTGGAAATCCGGAATAACATATATCATCCTGATTCTGTCTCCGTATTTATTAAACGCTTTTTCGAGTTCAGAAATGATTATTCCATTTTCGTCAGTGGGTACTGAAACAAGCTCCGCTTCATATGCCCTGAGCGCATTAACAGCACCAAGATATGAAGGTGATTCGAACAGCACCACATCACCTTTATTCACAAACAGTCTGCCGCTCATGTCAAGACCCTGCTGGGATCCGCTCGTTATTATACATTCGGATACATCATATCTGACTCCGAATTTTCTTTCCATTCTTTCAACAATGATCTCTCTGAGCCTTCTGAATCCGCTTGTGGAACAGTAACTCATGGCTTCCCTGCCCTCTTTTTCTATCACCTTGTCAAAACTGTCCTTTATCGCATCAAGAGGATAGCTTTCCGGTGACGGAAAACCGGCCGAAAACGAAATCATATCTTCTGTTTCAACAAGTTCAAAAGCGTTCAGCATTGTTCTGTCTTCAAGACAGTCTATAATACTTGAAAATCTCAATTATTCCTCCTTACACCTGCCAGCTGCTCAGATACTTCTTCTGATAATCAGTAAGCTCATCTATTTGTATTCCCCATGATGCAAGCTTTCTTCTGGCAATCTTATCATCTATTTCTTCAGAGACATCTATGACTTTATTCTCCAGATTTCTGTAATTCTCTTTGATATACAGCGCCGAAAGAGCCTGTACGGCAAATGAAAGATCCATTATCTCTGCAGGATGACCATCTGCAGCAGCAATATTCACAAGTCGGCCCTCGGCTATAACATTTACGGTTCTGCCATTTTCCAGAGTATATCCCATAATATTATTTCTGGCCTCCTTCTTTGACACTGCCCTCTTTTCCAGTTCATCCATATCTATTTCACAGTTGAAATGACCCGCATTGGCAAGTATTGCCCCGTCTTTCATCGAAAGCATGTGGTCCACGGTTATCGTTCTTGCGCAGCCTGTAGCGGTTATAAAAATGTCTCCAAATTCTGCAGCCTTCTCCATCTTCATCACATCGCAGCCGTCCATTTTGGCTTCCATCGCTTTTACAGGGCTGATTTCAGTAACAATCACCTTTGCCCCAAGCGATGCGGCTCTCATGGCAATTCCTCTTGAACACCATCCGTATCCCACAACAACAACTGTTTTAGACGCGATTATAAGATTGGTGTTTCTCATTATGCTGTCCCATACCGACTGCCCCGTTCCGTATCTGTTGTCAAACAGATGCTTACAGTCTGCGTCGTTTACCGCAACCATAGGAAATCTGAGAACTCCTTCTCTCTCCATCGCCTTAAGACGGATAACACCTGTTGTAGTCTCTTCACATCCGCCAAACACCTCTTCGCCCAGGTCAGGCCGCTTATCGTGAATCATTCCCACAAGATCACCGCCGTCATCTATTATTATATTAGGCCTGCATTCAAGGCACTTCTCTATATGGCCTGAATACTCTTCTGAAGTTGCTCCGTGATATGCAAAAACATCAAGTCCCAGGTCAGCCAGCGCCGCAGCCACATCATCCTGCGTCGAAAGCACATTGCTGCCTGTAATACTCATCTTCGCACCCCCTGCAGCAAGTACCTTGCACAGATACGCTGTTTTTGCCTCAAGATGAACCGAGAGAGATATTTTCAGTCCTTCAAACGGCAGTGTTTCTGAAAATTCATCTTCCATAGCCCTCAAAAGAGGCATATGATTTCTTACCCACTCTATCTTCTGGTGTCCCGACGGTGCCAGATTAATGTCTCGAATATCGTACATCTTATTCCTCCTGTTATCTGTATTCAAATCTGCTGTTCTGATCTATAACGCATATCCAGCTCTTTCCTGCAGAAAGTTTTATCTCATTTCCCTCACTGTCTGTAAATACAGTCGGCGAATCAAGGTCTTTCTTTGACCAGCTGCATTCAAAGACTCTTCCCTGGGTAAACACCCAGGCATCTCCTCCCAGACACATATTTATCGAAAGTCTTCCCTTCTGGTCAAGCACACTGCTTGATACATTGTAGACGATTACATTGCTTACCTCAACAGCCGTTCCGTCAGGAAGATCACAGTACTCGGATCCGTTCGCATACCTTATGTATCTGCTCTTTTCAGCATTCCATTCATACTTTCCCGTACAGTTTGAATACCCTACAGTTATCTCTGACGCTTCGCTGTTTTCAGGAAAAGTTATTCCGCTCAAATCAGGAAGTCTGTATTTCTGCCATCTGAACCTGAGCTGTTCTTTTGCCTTCTTTTCATATTCAGCAAGGTATTCCTCCTCACGTCCCGAAAGAACTGCCGCTTCCTCTTCATTAAGAAATGTGAACCCCCTCACATCAACAGGTTCATCATATCCCTTATCTTCTGCGGCAGAAATCACGTCTTCTGTATCAGCAAGGCAGTTGTGAGGTGCCGACTTTGCATCTGTTCTGTAAAAGAAGCTGTTTTGCTGTGCAGGAATATCAGCAACAATCCCCTGTGCAAGATAGCTTCTCGCATCCGGCGACCATCCATCGTGTGTCAGTATGGCGTCGTATTCTCTTGCAAGATCAACTATGTACGGCCTTACAGATCTGCACGGACCTACTGTCTTAGGAATATCCGAATAGTATATTACCTCAAGTCTTGACTGCGCACCCTCGACCGGGACTTCATATACAATATCAGCATGTGAGACTCCGTACTGCGGTATCGCATCACCTACATTATCTGTCGATACCATTATCGGTCTTGAAGGGAGATTCTCAACATATTCTCCTGTGAGCGGATTCAAAACTCCGTCTTTTTCTTCTTCCGCAACAGATAATTCCGGCGTCATCACTACTGCTGAATATACAGCCGTTCCCGCTATTGCCGCAACCAGCAGCACTGCAGCGATTATTTTGATAATTTTCTTTTTCATATGTATTTTTCAACCTTTATATATATTCTGTCTTTCCTGCTCTTCCCGCCTGTTTCTGCGAGTCTCGCCTTTCCCTTTCCTCTTATCACAAACCTGTCACCTTCTCTAACCTGACAGTCAGGTTTTTCACAAAGACTGCTGTTAACAAACACAATGCCTCTTCTGACAGCTTCCTGAGCCTTCGCCCTGGATATTCCAAAAGCCGATGACAGCACGCTGTCCAGCCTCAGTGATGCAACAGTATCTGTTATAACTTTAAACTCCTGTTTCACAGTCACAGCTTCTCCCGCAGGTACTATTTCAACATTAATCGGTGTCCTGCCTGCCTTGTCGTAATTGTATCTGAGAAAATCTGCCACATCTTTCAGGATAAAAATATCGGCTCCGTCTTCTCTGACAAGTATGTCTCCTGTCTTTTCCCTTCTGATTCCCAGACCTGTCATCGATCCCAGATAATCCCTGTGAGTCAGTTTCCCGTTACCCCGTGCAGTGTTCACCTTCATGAGTGCCACAGGGCACTTATCTTCATTCTCTTCAAAATACCTGGCAATATCCTCTTCAATATAGTCCGGAACAAATACCGCTATACACCTTTCGGCGTCATCGAACCCTCCATAGAATCTAAGGCTTTCGTCATACCTGTATTCCGACTCGACAAGGCTTCTCTGCCTCAGATCCAGAAAATCACTGCATGTTATACTGTACTGCTGTTCACACATCCTGTGAAGATCATCAATCCTTGCAAGAAGCAGGCTGTCCTCTCTTGTTATATCACTCATATTGTTTCCTTTCGAACTTATAGTATACCATCTTTCACATCTTTATGGTATACTGTTTTCAAATGCATATGACGGAGGATTATTATGAATTACAGTTACAAACCAAAGGGCGTTTGCCCTGTGAATATCGAGTTCGACATTGAGGACGGCATAATCCACAATGTTAAATATACTGGCGGCTGCAACGGAAATCTTCAGGCAGTATCCAGGCTTGTAGAAGGACTCCCTGCTGAGGATGTTGTCAGCAAACTTGAAGGAATCTCATGCGGTTTCAAGGGAACCTCATGTGGAGATCAGCTGGCAAAAGCAATAAACGAAGCACTTGGTAAATAGTACGAAAAAGAGCCGCAAGGCTCTTTTTGAGTATCAGTTATATTCCCGTTCCATTTCTTTTATAAGCTTTATCTCCTCTGCATATCCGGGAAGCTCGTTCGGTGTTTCAAGAATGCACGGCAGTCCTTTAAATGCAGGATGATAAACTGCAGCGCCGATTACCTCCCTGCCGATTGTTCCCTCACCTATTCTTGCATGTCTGTCTTTGTGACTTCCGCAGGGGTTGAGACTGTCATTGATATGAAGAGCTTTAATCCTGTCAATTCCAACTATATCGTCAAATTGCGATAAAACGCCTTCAAGGTCTGATACAATGTCATATCCCGCATCCGACACATGACATGTGTCAAAGCACACACCGACTTTATCCTTCAGAACAACCAGATCCAGAATGCTTTTCAGATCTTCAAATCTCCCGCCTATTTCTGTGCCTTTTCCTGCCATCGTTTCAAGAAGTACAGTAGTTGTCATATCCTCTTTCAGAATATCATTGAGGAGGTCTGCAATCATCTCTATTCCTTTTTCTCTGCCCTGACCGACATGACTTCCTGGGTGAAAGTTATACAGGCTGCCTGGTATGAGCTCAAGTCTTTCAAGATCATCTGCCATTACCATATGGGCAAACTCACGAATATGTTCTTTGTCAGAGCAGGGGTTAAGTGTGTACGGTGCGTGCGCCATCACCTGTCCCATCGACATTTTTCCTGCATATTCATGATAATTTCTGATATCTTCCGGGTCTATGTCTTTTGCTTTTCCGCCTCTTGGATTTCTCGTAAAAAACTGAAAAGTTCCTGCACCGATCTTTTCCGCAGTTTTTGCCATGTTTAAAAAACCTTTTGAAGATGAAAGGTGACATCCTATATATATCATAATCTATCCTATCCTTCCGGCTATATATTCTGCAATCGCTCTATGTGCTTCTTTTGACGGATGTATGCCGTCGACATACACCTCTTCAGGCGATTTTCCTTTGCCAAACTCAAGAAGCGCAGTCTGGATATCTATGCATTCTGCAGTTTCTTCCTCCCTGAGAATATCTGCAAGTATTATCATTTCTTTATTAACACTTTTATAATCTGCCGGCACCCACAGTTTTGCAGCCATCTCAGGTTCAGTAAGGACAGGTGTAAGAAAATACACCTTGATTCCTTCTGCTTTTGCTTTCATCTCACAGAGCATGCCATAGACATACCCGGCAGTTCTTCCCTGAATAAAATCATTTGTTCCGGACAGAATAATACACGATGAAGGCTTTTTCGATACAACATCTTTTTCGAAGCGTTCCAGAACACCGCTTACAGTATCTCCGTTAACGCCCTTGTTTACCGTATCAAAACCGTACTCTGATCTTAATATTCCGGTGAAACTCTCAGACCGCCTGTGAGGATATCCGTTCACTATACTGTTTCCAATTACTGTTATCATGTTTTCTCCTTTAGAAAAAGGGCGCATACTGCGCCCGGTAATCAGAATTCAAAAGCATCATAGATAGCTTTTACAGCCTTTTCAAAGTCCTTGTTTTCCACACCTACGATGATGTTAATTTCAGATGATCCCTGGTCAATCATCTTGATATTGATTTCAGCTTCTGCAAGCGCAGTGAAAAGCCTTGCCGCTGTACCCGGCTTATATGCCATCCCTTCACCTACAGTTGCGATAACTGAAATATTGTCGTTGATTTCAAGAGTATCCGGTTTTAGAACTCTTTCCATTTCCTCAAGAATCTCATCGAGTTTACCTTCAACTTCTCTGTTGCTTACAATTACAGATACTGTATCAACTCCCGAAGGAACATGCTCGACACATACACCGAAATCTTCAAGAATAGCTGTCATTCTTCTTATAAATCCAACCTCTGTTGACATCATGCTCTTGGAAATATTGATTGAAGTGAAATTCTTGCTTCCGGCAATTCCTGTAATCGGTCTGTTGCCGCTCCTGTCCCCTTCTGTTGAAATAATGGTGCCCGGATCTTCAGGCCTGTTTGTATTCCTGATATTGATAGGTATATCTGCACTCTTTACAGGGTAGATAGCTTCGTCATGAAGAACTGATGCTCCCATGTATGAAAGTTCTCTGAGTTCCTGATATGAAACATTTGCCATAGGCTTTGCTTCAGGCACAATTCTTGGGTCTGCAACAAGGAATCCCGAAACATCTGTCCAGTTTTCGTACATATCAGCCTTAACCGCCCTCGCAACAACAGCCCCTGTTATATCCGATCCTCCTCTTGAGAAGGTTTTTACCCTGCCGTCGATATCCTGTCCGTAAAATCCGGGAATTACTGCATTTTCATGTTTTGCAAGTTCCTGTGACATAAGCCTGTCTGTTTCAGCGTCATCCAGCTTTCCTTTCTTGTTGAATCTTATCATTGAAAACGCATCTACAAAATCATATCCCAGAAGCTTTGCAACAAGAATCGCATTGAGATACTCGCCTCTGCTTGCAAGATAGTCAGCAGTTGCTGTTCCATCCGCCATTGCAGCCTTGATAATATCAAACTCTCTTTCATAATCAACATCTATTCCAAGGCTTACAGCTGCAGCAACATATCTGTCTTCTATTACCTGAAGAAGCTGGTCATAAGGAACGTTATGGTCCATGTGAGTCTTGCACAGATAAAGAAGATCTGTAATCTTTGTATCTCCACTGAATCTCTTTCCCGGTGCCGAAACGACAACGTATCTCATTTCATCGTCTGCTTCTATTATTTCCTTTATCTTCATCAGCTGTATAGCGTCAGCAACTGATGAGCCGCCGAATTTAGCAACTTTAAGTCCCATTTGTTTCTTCCTCCATTTATATCAATTACAATTTATAATTCTAACACAAAGGCAGTAGAAAATCCATTAAATTTTCTACTGCCCCTGCTTATGTATATATTGTTACCAAAATCAGTCTTCCAGTTTAAGATCCCCTTCTCCAATCCATCCGATTCTGCGAAGAACCATTCCGATCAGCGGTGTAAGTACTGCCGGAAGAACAAAGCATATCAGAATAAGCCCTGCCCAGTCCATCGCTGTTATCGATTCACGGATGCCTGCTTCAATATCTGCGATCCATCCTGTATATACTCCTATCTGGCCTACAAGTCCGCATGTGCCCATTCCGGACGATACAGGAGTTCCGTTCATTTCAAGATGGAATACGCATGTGGCTATCGGGCCTGTTATTGCAGAAACAAGTGTCGGCGGAATCCATATTCTCGGATTCCTTACTATATTCGGCATCTGAAGCATGGATGTTCCAATTCCCTGTGATACAAGTCCGCCCCATCTGTTTTCCTTAAAACTCATGAATGCGAAACCTACCATCTGAGCACAGCAGCCTGCCACAGCAGCTCCGCCTGCAAGTCCGACAAGTCCCAGAGAAGCGCAGATTGCAGCCGATGAAATCGGAAGCGTAAGCGCCATACCCACTATTACGGATACAAGTATTCCCATAAGGAAAGGTTTAAGTTCTGTTGCCCACATTATGAGATTGCCGACCCATGCTGCAGCTGCACCAATAGGAGCAGCTATAAGGCAGGCAAGTCCTACTCCTACAAGGATTGTTACAATCGGTGTAACTAGAATATCTATTTTTGTTTCCTTGGATACAGCCTTGCCGAATTCAGCAGCTATAATTGCAACTACAAGAACAGCAAGAGGTCCTCCGGCTCCTCCCATAAGGTTTGTCGCATAGCCTACAGGTATAAGCGAGAAAAGAACAAGCGGAGGTGCTTTCAGTGCATATCCTATTGCTGCTGCCATTGCAGGACCAACCATCGCTGATGCGAATCCGCCAATGGTAAGTGACATGGTCTCTGATTCAAATACAGGCTGCGCAAGAAAACCGATGTGAAACTGCGTTCCTAAAGTATTGAGAATTGTTCCAATCAGCAGTGTGCAGAAAAGTCCCTGAGCCATCGCTCCGAGAGCATCGATGCCATATCTCTTGAGTGATATTTCGATGTTTTTTCTTTCTAAAAACTGTTTGAATTTGCTTTTTTCTTTTTCCATATATATCTAGTCTCCTCTTAGTGATTACAAATAATATACCACCTGTAAACTTACCTGTCAAGACACCTGTTAAACTATATGTTAAATCATTTTTATGGAAGCCTGCTTCAAAATGTGATATACTGTGTCTTACGGCAGATTGAAGGGGGGGAATATTTATGGTAAGACCGGAATATGATTTCAGGGTTATAGGAAGAAATCTCAGGAAACTGAGAGAGTCAAAAAACCTTTCAGTTGAAGATGTAAGACAGTATATGCAGCTTGGAACAATACAGGCGGTATATAAATGGGAACGGGGAGACGGACTTCCTCAGGCAGATTCGCTTCTGGCTCTGCTTGCACTTTACGAAGTAAACGATTACAGAATGCTATTAGAAGAGGGCGATTCGCTCTCTTCTTTCTATTTGGTTAAATTTGCTTGAGTCACTTAAATATATTGTGCTTTTTTAGATTTTACCTTCCGATTTCTTGACATATATTTCACTTCAAGTATACTCTGTTATGAAGAAACAAATTAAGGAGAGTATATATGGATATGAGAAGAGTAGTAGTAACCGGAATGGGCACAGTCAATCCCATAGGAAACTGTGTTGAGGAATTCTGGGAAAATGCGAAAGCCGGGAAGATAGGAATTGCACCTGCAACCCAGTTTAATACAGATCCTCTTAAAGTCAAACTTGCAGCCGAGGTTAAGAATTTTAATCCGCGCAGTATACTTTCTCCAAAAGAGGTCAGAAGAACAGAAAGGTTTGTTCAGCTTGCAATGGCTGCTGCAAAAGAGGCATTTGAAGACTCATGTCTTAACATGGAAGATGAAGATTCGTTCAGAATAGGTGTAAGTGTCGGATCTGCAATCGGAGGCATGAGCAGAATAGCAGCAGAAACTCTGGTAATTGAAAAAAACGGCCCCGGCAAAGTAAGTCCATATACAATACCCCTGACTATAACAAATATGATTCCGGGAAACATAGCAATGATGCTCGGCACAATGGGACACTGCAGGAGCGTCGTTTCAGCCTGCGCAACAGGCACAGACAGCATCGGTCTTGCATACAGAGAAATACAGACAGGTCAGAATGATGTTATACTTGCAGGTGGAACAGATTCTGTTCTCTGCTTTGAAGCTGCGTCTTCATTTCAGCAGCTGACAGCCCTGAGCCTTTCGGAAGACCCCTCCAGGGCATCAATACCTTTCGACCGCGACAGAAGTGGTTTTGTAATGGGTGAGGGAGCCGGAGTGATTGTTTTAGAAGAACTTGAACACGCAAAGAAAAGAGGCGCACATATATACGGCGAGGTGACAGGCTACGGTTCAACAAACGACGCATGGCACATCACAAGGCCAAGGGATGATGCAGGGGCTTCATCAAAGGCTCTTCAGTTTGCCATGGAAGATGCAGGTATAACCCCTGACAGAATAGACTATATCAACGCACATGGTACAAGCACCATATTCAATGATCTTTGTGAAACAAGAGCAATGAAGGCGGCCCTTGGGAAGTACGCATATACCATTCCTGTAAATTCAACAAAATCAATGATCGGCCACACCATGGGCGCATCGGGAACAATCGAAGCGATTGTCTGCCTTATGACTATAAGGGATAATTTTATCCACCCTACGGCAGGAACTGAAATCTGTGATGACGAATGTGATATCAACATCATAAAACATACAGGCATAAAGGCCGATGTCAGAACTGCAATGACAAATTCATTCGGTTTTGGCGGACACAACGCTTCTTTAATCTTATCTGAATATGCAGAGTAAAAACTTCACCCGGATTCTTCACAGTCCGGGCGTTTATTTGTCTTCAAACCCGCTCATGAATTCAACAAAATCTTCAAAGTCCTCGAAATCACTTAACATGAAATCATTAAGTACAGGATCCTTGAATTCATATCTCGACGCAATCCTTATATGGCTGCCTATCTCGCTTACAGCCAGTTCAATCTCCATCTGGTCTATATAGTCTTCATGGTACGAACATGCAATAAGCTGATTATATACAGATACAAAATAAATTCCGTACACATCCTCATTGAGCCAGAACACCCTTCGGCTTACGTGGTCATTGTTCTTGTTGTATACGATATAGCAGTTTCCGTTATCATGGCTCCTGGCACTGGCACGAATCACATTTCGTTTTATGAGATCATCGACCATGTCACAGTCTGTCACAATATCATACACAGTAATATATTCCGGCTTCGACATTATCATATTCACTTCCGGAAGCGACAGTTTTATGGATGTGCATTTTCTTATGCCCTCAATACCGTTTCCATTCATCGATATTTCCGAAGTCACGAGATAAAACCTTCGTCTGCTTTCTATCAGACTCTCACACATATATACATCAGGTGTTTCTGTTCCGTCGATTGTGTTCTTGTAGAATGTGACATTTTTGTATTCATCAAAAACATGCAGGTTTACACGTGCACTGCACAGATACCGGGCAGCCTGATAATCATGGGCGAATGATTTCATGAGAAAATAGTTTATTGCCTGATATCTATTGTCCACCGGACCGCACAGTTTGGCAAACAGTGTTTCCTTCTCCTCACCGCTTATCTCGACATCTTCCCTCAGCATGAATTCATATTCACTCACATCTCCCGGGAGCGGAATACCTCTTTTTCTGTTGAAATATACATACTCGCCAAGGAGCGACTCCGCTTCTATTCTTGATATGTCAACATTCTCTCCACCAAGTCCTCCTGCCAGCTTGGCTTCAATTATTGATATCCCGACTGCATCGTTTCCCCTGATGCTCTTGTAGTCTTCAAACCCGTTCTCTTCACAGTCAAAATAGAAGAACTGGTGAAAATCCTCGTCTTCATAGGGCTCATACCAGTGTGTATACATACACACCACTCCCATAAGCCTGGTATTTGTAACATATCCCGATATATACTTTATTTCTCTGCCGGCAGAACGATCAAGTCCTCCCTTTATCAGTTTCAGATTGCTGTTTTTCAAACTTCCTTACCTCACTCAAGTATACTTCAGTATAACTTGAAATAATTCTGTTGACAACTGAAACTGTTGGGTATATCATGTTATTTGAATTAAATACACGCCTTATTACGAGCGGCTGAGGGAATAGGCCCTGTGAAGCCCGGCAACCCGGCAATGACCGAAGGTGCTAAATCCTACAGATTTATTTCTGAAAGATGAGGAAATGCAGATAATATCATGCCTCTTTTCAGAAGAGGCATTTTTTATTACAAGGGAGGACTAAATTAATGAAAAGATTATTCACATCAGAGTCAGTGACTGAAGGTCATCCTGATAAAGTGTGCGACCAGATTTCAGATGCAATAGTTGATGCAATCTACGCACAGGACCCTCAGGGAAGAGTCGCTGCAGAAACAACAGTAAACACAGGATATGCTATGGTTATGGGTGAAATCTCCACAGACTGCTATATCGATATTCCTAAGATTGCAAGAGAAGTAATCCTTGACATAGGATATGACAAGAGTGATTACGGATTTGACGGTCATACATGTGCAATCATGACATCGATTGACGAGCAGTCATCTGATATTGCCATGGGAGTTGACAACGCACTTGAGTACAAGGAAGGAACTCTTACAGACGAAGCCACTATTGCCGCTACAGGCGCCGGAGACCAGGGAATTATGTTCGGTTTCGCATGCAACGAAACACCGGAGCTCATGCCTATGCCTATCTCACTTGCACACAAGCTTGCAATACAGCTTACAAAGGTAAGAAAAGACGGAACTCTCACTTATCTTAGACCTGACGGCAAAACACAGGTTACTGTAGAATACGATGGCGACCAAGTCAAGAGAGTTGACACAGTGCTGATTTCTACTCAGCACGATCCCGAGGCTTCACTCGAACAGATCAGAGCTGACCTTAAGAAATACGTAATAGATCCTATAATTCCTGGCGATCTTCTCGATGATGAAACTAAATATTTCGTAAATCCTACAGGAAGATTCGTTATCGGAGGACCTCACGGAGATTCGGGACTTACAGGCAGAAAAATCATCGTTGACACCTACGGAGGATATGCAAGGCACGGCGGTGGCGCTTTCTCCGGAAAGGATCCTACAAAGGTTGACCGTTCAGCAACATACGCTGCAAGATATGTTGCAAAGAACATCGTTGCCGCAGGGCTTGCTGACAAGTGCGAAATCCAGCTTGCATACGCCATCGGCGTTGCAAAGCCTGTTTCAGTTCTTGTAGACACATTTGGCACAGGCAGAATTGATGATGATAAGATTTCAGAGCTTGTATCTGAAGTATTCGACCTCAGACCTGCTGCCATCATCCGCGACCTTGATCTCAGAAGGCCTATCTACAGACAGGTTGCCGCATACGGTCATTTCGGAAGAACCGATATCGATGTTCCATGGGAACACACCGACAAGGCTGAAGTATTAAAGGAAAAAGCAGGACTTTAATCAGGAAGAGCATTCAAAAACCCGGCATCGCCGGGTTTTCTGTTATTTTTCAGCTGTTCCGAAAAGTCTTTCCGGATATATGCCTCTGTCTTTCATTGACTGAAGAGTGTTCATCACATTTTCTTTATCCTCTTTATATGTGACTCCGCACCATCTGTCCGATGTCTCAAGAACCTTCACACGGTTAATTCCTCTCTTGATTATATCATCAACGACGAAAGGCAGCGGATATTCACCCTTCTGCGGATTACCGCCGGATGCGTTGTCTCTGAGAAATGCAGGGAATCTCTTTTCAAGTTCATCCATGAATCCTTCTGTAAATCCCCAGAAGTTCATCGAAACAGGAGTTCCTTCTTCAATCGGATGCCATTTGCCGTCCTCTTCATAGGAGATAACCCCGTCAACTCTCATTATCCTAGTTCTTTCCTGAATGTCTTTAAGATATCCTCCATCGGTTCTGCAGACTCCCCTTGAAACATGCCCGTTCTCAGTAATCGTATTTTCTATACTGTATGATACCATGCAGTAGCTTTTATCATCTGCCGAAAGATATTCGTAAATCTTCTCAAAGGCCGAAGGGCCGTAATAGTCGTCCGCATTTATGACTGCGAAGGGACCTGAAACCTTGTTTCTCGCCGCAAGCACCGCATGGCCTGTTCCCCACGGTTTAACTCTTCCTTCAGGTATTTCAAACCCTTCCGGAATATCGTCCAGCTTCTGATATGCGTAGCTGATATCCATGAATCTTTCTGCCTTGTCCTTCATAAGTGCTCTGAAATCATCTTCATTCTCCTCCTTTATTATTATGACCGCTTTTTTGAAGCCTGCCATATATGCGTCATAAAGAGAGAAATCAAGTATGATTTCACCCGCCTGTGTTATTTTGTCCATCTGCTTAAGACCGCCGTATCTTGATCCCATTCCGGCTGCCATAATAACTAATACCGGTTCTTTTGTCATTTTTCCACCTGCCTATTTCATTGGTACTCTGTAGATTGATGTCACACCTTTTCTTGTGGCTATTCCATAAAGGTATGATCCGCAGTGAACTGATTTCATTCCTTCACTGCGAAGTTTCATAAAGTTGTATACTGAAGCGGAATATTTTCCGTTAACGTATCTGACAGTATCTCCGTAACCGTCCATTCTGATGCCATTGATGCATATACCTTTACTGATACCGCTTATGCTGCCGTCGTAGTATCTGTAGACTCTGCTCCCCGCTCTTATTTCCCCGTAATCAGATGATGAGAACTGTACGGAAGACATCGTAAATCTCTTTCCGTCGTATTTTATAACCCGGGGAACCGTTCCGCTCTCGTTTGCTCCCATAGCGTAATACATTGCAGATCCCGATGCTGCAGCTGTTCCTCCGATTCTGCCTTCGGGAAGAGACCCGAGCCCCGCTGTTTTCCAGGAGTACGTCTTCGGATTGAATCTTGTCACCTTTGCAGAGGCCTTGTCATTAAGATAATCATATCCTCCAAGCAGATATATCTTTCCGTTGAAGGCTCCCACTGCAGGATACGCGATATTGTCATATATCTCAGGAAGTTCTTCACAGCAGACAAGCGAAGGCGAATTACCAAGTCTAATTCCTATCAGTCTGCGGCTGCTGACATATGATGTGTCCACCACAGATCCGAATGTCCCGTCCTCGTATTCAGTCTGCGACTGTTTTCTTCCTGCCGCTATCATATATGCCACATTGCCCAAAACGGCGGTCTCAGATACTATTTCGACAGTGTCTGCAGTTTCGGTATCAAATATTCCCGAAATGTTTCCCATCCGGGCAAATCTGCCGCCTGAATACCTGTATAAGGTGAGTTCATTCATATCTGTCGATACAATCCACGGATATCTGCTGTCTGCTATCATTTTATAGTTATCAACCTCCGGAAGAGCAGTCTTCCTGAAGTAGTTTTTCTTTCCGGAGACCATGTATTTCGTCTTTGAACCCTGTCCGTCCTTTGTCTTTACTGTTACAGTTACAGTTGTATTCTTAAGTGATGTCTCAGCAGTAATTGTTTTTCCGTCTCCCGACACTGTGCAAGGAACGTTTTCACCGTTTAATATCAGCTGTGAATCCGGCGAGAAGGCCTTGCCTTTAATGCTAAGCACCCCTTCCTTTATTTCCATTGAAAATATCAACGGTGAAATCTGAAGCAACGAAAGATCCAGAATGCCGCCTATTATGCCCGCGTATTCTTCTGCGCTGCGGCTCGTATCACATATGAGGTCTTTTACCGCTGAAGCTCTTTCTGACAGTTTTACTGTCTCAACCGATTCAAGGTAAGCTTCAACCAGTGCAGCTGCACCTGTGACATGAGGAGCCGCCATCGAAGTTCCGGAATACAGGTCATATTTTCCAAAATCCGATTCTATATCTGATGATTTGCCCCTGCTTACAGATAAATCGTCTACATACAATGTATATGTTCCCGACACGACAGGCTGAATAACGAAAGTGATATATTCCTTCACATTGCTCTCTTCAAGCTGTGCTGTAACATGATTCCATAACGGGTTCTTCTCAGCGGCAATCTCGCAAAGTGCATAAGACTCGTCTCCTGCATTTACCATTTCATCGTAGTCTGAGTCAGATGTTTCGTACGCATATACAAAAGCGGTTCTTCCTTCCTTTGATTCACAGGAAGCCATAAAACTCAGATACGGTTCCTCAGTACCTGTCAGGTCCAGAGGGACTGAAACAGCATAGTATCTGTTTCTCTTAATTCTATCAAATCTTATACACAGCGATTTGTTTCCGGAGTATCTCATATCGCCTGATGATGAGGCTGATATTACGGATGAAGAAACAGTTCCCTTTTCACTTGTACCGTCAAGAAACAGTATTCCGGAAGTGCCCGTTTCAAACCCTTCGAACGAATGAACAGTCGCCTTCTTCCTTTCAGCGCTGTATATCGAAGGGAAAAAGCTGTTATAGCACACCGATGACAGTACCTCCGTTCCCGGTGCTGCAATATCAACACTTTCTGAACCGTAATTGCTGTAATCAGCGATAGTTCCGTCGCTGCCTACAGCTGCGACATTCAGAATATATTCGCTCTTTCCGCTTCCGGGTACACTGGCTCCTCTGTCCAGGTTAATTCCGGAGTTTCCTGCAGCACACACTGAAAGTGCACCTTTTGCTCCTGCCGCATCAATCACCTGATCGAACACCTTGAGTATTTCATCGAATTCCTCGCGGATTTCAGGTATCTGATAAAACTCCTCATCACAGTCGGCACCCCACGAGTTATTTACTGCTACAATATCCACACCTTCATCCTGAAGTCGTGAAATATATGAATAAGCGGATATCATATTCTCAAGATACCCTTCGCCGTCCTGGTCAAGAGCCTTGATTGCCATGAGTTTCACATCACGGCAAACTCCGCTGATGCCTTTGCCGTTATCAGCCTCGGCCCCTATAATTCCGGCAACATGTGTCCCGTGTCCGTTGTCATCCATCGGATCATCATCCCCATTGACAAAATCATATCCGTGTATTCCGGCTATCTTTGCAGCCTTAGGGTTCCTCCACATTCGGCTGCTGAGCTCTTCGTGTGTATAGTCTATTCCCGTGTCTATAACGGCGACCACTTTATCGGTACAGCTTATCCCTGCATCCCACAGACTGTCCGTTTTAATATATGACTGCGACCACTGACAGTCAGAATATTCGTCGTCTGTCATGCCCGCAGCTTTAACTTTTATATTAGGCACAGCATACTTTACGTCACTTCGTTTTCTTAGTCTGTCGAGCATCTTCTCTGTGCTCATTGTCTCCGATGACACGGCAACGGCTGCCGCCTCTTTTTTCCCGCTGACATCGTATACTTCATCCACACGGATTCCCTTTCCCAGTGAAATGTTTCTCTTTGCAGACTGAAGTGTCATACTGTTGGCATCAGAAGACGCAGCCGGCTCAAGTATTACAATAGCTTCACCTTCTCTGTAATCGACGGCATTCTTCAGTGTTCCCTGCTTTCCTGCAGCATATGAGCTTTGCGGCACAGTTATTGCGGACACCGTCACGACCGCAGCCGCAAGCAGCAGTGCAGACAGTCTTTTTTTCAATTTCTTCATTCCCCTTTCTGATTGATATACCAATTATATCATATACAGATTATCTATGCCTCATAACCTGCTTCCTTTACTGCATTTTTGAGAGTATCTTCAGAAACGTCTTTTGAAAGCTTAAGTTTTACTCTGTTCTTCTTGTGATCAGGTGAAGCTTTTTCAACTCCGTCAACTGCCTCAAGCGCCTTCTTTACTGCAGCCTCACAGTGCTCACACATCATTCCTCTTACTTCAAGTTCCTTCTTCATAGTATCGTCCTCCATTATTTCTGATATTTCTTCCAGTATTCCCTCTATGTCCGCATGTTTTCTCATCCGGTCCTTAGATTTGTCGTATATGTCAATCATATTCAGTCTGAGAGCGTTTGTTACAACACAAAAACTCGACAGACTCATGGCAGCTGCGCATATCATCGGATTAAGCAGAATTCCGGCTCCGTAAAATACGCCTGCAGCAATCGGTATGCATACAACGTTGTATCCAAAAGCCCAGAACAGATTCTGCCGTATGTTCCTGAGAGTTCTTCTGCTCAGAGCTACCGCAGCCGGGATATCTTTCAGGCTGTTCCTCATTATAACGGTGTCTGCTGCATCTATCGCAATATCTGTTCCTGCACCCACTGCTATTCCGCAGTCTGCAGCTGTCAGCGCCGGTGCATCGTTTATTCCATCCCCGGCCATCATTACTTTTCCTGCTTTTCGCAGTACCGATACCGCCTCAGCCTTCATATCAGGAAGTACTTCAGGTATGACATGAGTAATTCCTGCTTCTCTGGCAGCTGCACGTGCTGCCATTTTATTGTCCCCTGTAAGCATCACCGTACTGATTCCCATGCTTTCCAGTCTTTCAACAGATTCTTTCGCGTCTTCCCTGAGCTTGTCTCTGCAGGCTATCACTCCTGCAGGGGTTCCGTCAAGAGCAAAAACAAGAACTGACTTTCCTTCAGATGAAACCTTCTTCTCTATGGCTGAGATTTCTTCAGTTACGAGTTTATTTCCTGTCATAAATTTCATACTTCCGGCAAGAAGTCTCATTCCATTTACAGTACATCCTATTCCGTTTCCTGGATAAACTTCAAAGTCTGATACTTCATATGGTTCAGTTTCTCCTGCCGCCCTTACAACAGCAGCCGCGAGAGGATGTTCACTGTTTATTTCTGCCGAATATGCAAGTTTCATCAGTTCTTCCTCTGTCATTTTTCCAAGCGGATATACATCAGTAACCTCAGGTCTTCCCTCGGTTAGAGTTCCGGTCTTGTCAAATACAGCTGTTTTTACCTTGCCCAGTTCTTCAAGAGCTCTTGAATTCTTAAACAGAATGCCGTCCCTTGCTCCTCTTCCGCTTCCTGCCATTACAGCTACAGGAGTTGCAAGCCCAAGAGCGCACGGGCATGATATGACAAGGACGGATATTCCTCTTGAAAGTGCAAATCCGAATTCACTTCCTGTAATCATCCACACAGAAAATGTTACACACGCTGCTGCTATTACCGCAGGAACGAAAACAGCGGATACTCTGTCCGCCAGTTTTGCCACAGGCGCCTTAGTTGCAGAGGCATCTGCCACCATTGATATTATGCGGGAAAGAAATGTGTCATCACCGGTCTTGAGCACACGGCACTCAATATATCCCGCTTTATTCACTGTAGCTTCATAAACATCTGACCCCTCTTCTTTGTCTGCGGGGATGCTCTCTCCCGTAAGAGATGATTCATCAACTGACGCTGTCCCTCTCAGCACCATGCCGTCAAACGGAATTCTCTCCCCTGCCTTGACGGCAAACACATCGCCTTCTCTTACCTCCGAAACAGAGACTTCTCTGAAAACGCCGTCTGAAAGCACATGCGCTGTCTGCGGTTTAAGCTCCATAAGACCCTTCAGAGCATCAGTTGTCCTTCCCTTTGATATGGCCTCCAGAAGTTTACCCAGAGTTATAAGGACGAGTATCATCGCTGCTGATTCAAAATACAGATGTTCATGTTCACCCATAACAAGCATGACAGCACTGTAAATATATGATGCAGATGACCCCAGCGATACAAGTGTGTCCATATTGGCTGTTCTGGAAAATCCTGAAACAAAGAACTTCCTGTTTAAAACCATGACCACAGTGCACAGTATCATCTGTATTATCCCTGAGACCATGTGGTCTTCCGCTAATTCCGGAACTGGCCATCCCCACATCATATGCCCCATCGATATGTACATGAGAATAAGTACAAACACCAGAGAAGACAAAAACCTTCTCCTGAGTCCGGGAATCTCATCATTTTCAAATGTAATCTCTCCTGTATAACAGGAAGCGCCATACCCTGCGCTCTCAACAGCTGCAATAATATCGCCTGAATCCGCACTTCCGCTTACCGTCATGGTGTCTGTAAGAAGGCTCACCGCACATTCTGTCACTCCGTTCACATCGGATACAGCCTTTTCTATTCTTGCGGCGCAGGCTGCACACGACATACCTGTAACCTTGTATTTATCCATTCATATCACCTCATCAGTTTTCTCATGGTATCCATCAGTTCATCTATTACCTCGTCTCTTCCTTCACGGATATCTCTTGCCACACATGAACGCATATGATCTGAAAGCAGTTCCCTTTCAAACGCATTAAGCGCCGCTGCTGCTGCAGATGCCTGTATAAGGATATCGTTGCAGTAGACATCATTTTCAACCATTCCCTTTATTCCCCTTATCTGTCCTTCAATTCTGCTGAGTCTGTTCAGCAGTGATTTCTTTTGTTCATCTGTTCTTACAGTAGTCTTGCTGCAGCATTCCATTTCTAACACCTCCATATAAACAATATACCCCATGGGGGTATATTGTCAAGTATAATTAAGGACGCACATCAAATGCGTCCCTGTTTTCCTATTTCTTCCCGGAGAAAACCTTTGCCATTTCAGCCCTGGCAGCGTCTATTGATGCCTTGTCCGGTATTATAACAGAAGCATATCCTCCTCCCGCAAGATAACACGGCCTGGAATCACCTGTTCCGTCCAGAGAAATCTTCTCGATATCCCATGACGCCATATCATCAAGCTGCATCTTCACAAGCGCTTTCATTTCAGAATCGCTCATACTCGTTTCAAGATAGTCCGAAAGTCCGGACAGTATCTGGCTGTAGCTGGTCAGAAGAGTCCTGCTCTGAGTCACCTTATTAAGAGTGGCCTCAAGAACAAGCTGCTGATTCTTTATCCTCTGCCTGTCTCCATCTGCGAATGACTTTCTTTCCCTCGCAAATGCAAGGGCAGATGCTCCATCCAGATAATTTGTTCCGGCTGTGAAATAGAATCCTTCGTTCTGTCTTCCGTGGGTTGCAAATGTATACTCCGATTCAACTGTAATTCCTCCGATGGCGTCAATAAGGCTGACTACCGTCGAGAAGTTGCACTTGAAGTAGTAATTTATATCACACTCCATAAGGTCTTCCGCTGTTGCAACCGTTGCCGACGCCCCTTTGGAGCCCGTATGAGTAATCTTGTCCATCTGCTGTTCATCGTGAAGCATTACATAATAGTCTCTTGGTATGGATGTCAGAAGAATCTTCTTTGTCACAGGATTCACAGTCATTATCATATTGACATCCGAAAGCGACTGTACATCTATGGTTCCCGTCGTATCAAGTCCTGTGATATACACGTTGAACGGTTCTTCTGTCACATTCACTTTCTTTGCAGCCGCACTGCTTTCCTTCTCGACGTATATTGTAAATACTATCTTGACATTATCCTCTGCGGATAAATTCTGTCCGGTGAACATATCAAATGCTGTTCTGGAAAGCAGGATACTCTCAATACTGCCGTCTGCCAGTCCTGTGAACATGGAATCAATATCAGGAGTGTATTCATATCCGAACGATACGTTCTCCTCTTCTGCTTTCTCCTCTAAAATTCCTTGAGCCTCAATATATTCATTATCAAGATCCGGCATAATATATACATCTTTACCGTTGACCGCTTCAAGGTCGTCTTTTTCCTCAGATACAGGGACAATAACGCAGTATTCAATCAGATCTTTTCCATTGTCGCTGATTCTTTCAACAAAATTCCCCGTCATCTGCATATATACCCCGCCTGTGATATACAGAATGCTCATAATCACAGCTATCACTATGCCCGTAATGCGTGCTCCTTTATTTCTTTTTCTGTCAAGAAGCAGAATTCCCAGTATCACTGCAAACACAACTATGAATGCAGCCATGACACATATGTATTTGCCCGGAAGCATATCCAGCATTGCAGTAATGCCCGTCATCAGTATTGCTGATACAAGGTACATAAGGTATACTGCCCTTCCTGCCGAAAACAATCTGTTCCTCATTGGTTCTCCTCTTTACTTTTTATTTCTGCGATAGTTCCTGCAAGTATCTGTTCCGGATCATTTCCGACAATATCCAGATTCTCCGCACGGTATGAAACTGTCTTCTCAATTCCGAACATACCTTCTGCCAGCGTTCTGATGTATTCATATCCGAAATCATATGGTCCTATGCTTCCTCCCGATGTTGTTACATATATCAGTTTTCTGGCTCTGCAAAGACCCTTCGGATATCCTTCTTCCGTGTATTTAAAGGTAAGGCCTGTAACAGTTATGTTTTCAATGAAAATCTTAATCAGTGCAGGAAACTGAAGATCCCAGTAAGGGGCAGACATTACTATTATGTCCGCGTCCCTGAATCTGCATGCAAGATCAAACATCTCATCCGAATAATTTCCTGCCTCTATCAGTTCATCCCTTCTTGCCAGACGCTTTTCATCAAGCGGTCTGATACCGATATCACAGAGCCTTATCTCCTCTATGTTTCCTTTCATCTGCGCCAGGACAGCACGCGCAAGTCTGTCAGTTCTCGATGCACTGCGTACACATCCGTTAATGTATAATATAGTGTTCATTTGTTAATCCTCCATGGACCCATTATATACCAATACATTCAAAGAAGATAGAGAAAAACCGGCTAATCTGCCGGCTAACATCCTCTTAGATATTCAATTTCCTCTTTTGTCAGCTTCCTGTAGTGGCCGGGTTTCGTATGCCCCAGCATTATTCTGCCAATTTTTATTCTTTCAAGTTCCTGCACATTGTTACCGACTGCAGCGAACATTTTTCTCACCTGTCTGTTCTTGCCCTCATGAATAGTAATCTCAACAACAGCAGACCTCTCACCCTGCATTACCACTTCAACCCGGGCAGGTTTTGTTACATACCCTCCTATATCGACGCCTTTTCTGAGCTTTGCAAGCTTCTTCACCGAAAGCACTCCGCTGACCCTTGCTCTGTATGTCTTTGTCAGTTCATGTTTCGGATGAGTCACTCTGTATGCAAGTTCTCCGTCATTTGTCATAATAAGAAGTCCTGAAGTATTGTAATCAAGCCTTCCAACAGGGAAAACTCTCGCATTGATATCTGATACAAGTTCTGTAACAACAGCCCTTCCTCTGTCATCAGAAACACTTGTAATATATCCAAGCGGTTTGTTAAGCAGCAGATACACTTTCTCCTCTTCAGGCCGTATCACACTGCCGTTAACCTCAACCACATCGCCATCTTCAACCTGACATCCCATTTCTGTGACAGTCCTTCCGTTTATCTTAACATTACCGTTTGCTATGAGGTCATCTGCCTTTCGTCTGCTTGCAATTCCTGAATCTGCTATATACTTGTTGAGTCTCATACGGGTCCTCCTAATACAAAGAAAAAGAAAGAACATTACGCTCTTTCTTTTTGACTTTCGAAAATCTGCATTTTCGGCGTACAAACATGTAAGTGAGATTTCTCTCGTGTGTTATAATTTACCTGTCTATAAGTACAATGTCATATTACCCCAGCAAAACCGATTTGTCAATAAATTATATTAAATTTTGTTTAAATTTCGTACAAATTTGCTGTTTTTTACTGTATATACAGAAACAAATCAGTGTGATATATTTATATTAAAAGTTTAATTGTATTAATGGAGAAACACCATGATTAATCAGTTTCAGAAGAAAATACTCCTTCTTGCTGTCCATGCAGGAGAAATAATGATGAAGAGCGGAGCTGAAATATATCGTGTGGAGGATACTATCAAAAGAATCTGCAACGCGGGCAACATCACATACGTAAATGTATTTGCAACTCCGACCGGTATTTTTGTCACAATGGATGAGGGTTCAGAGGACAGCGAGGTGTTCACTTACATCCGCAGAATCAAAGGCGGAAACACAGATCTTTCCAAGATAGCTGCTGTAAACAGATTTTCAAGAGAGTTCACATCGACTGATCTTTCGGTCGAGGAAGGAATGAAAATTCTCGATGATATTTCTGCAAGGCGCAAATATCCTCTTGTTCTGAGACTTCTTGCAGCAGCTGTTGTTGCAGGAGCGTTCTGCATGCTGTTCGGCGGCATGCCTCAGGATGCTGTTATAGCCATGTCGGCAGGTCTTTTATGCTACGGATTTTCAAGACTTCTCGACAAATTCGACATTAATTTTTTCATTCACGGATTCTGCTGCTGCTTTGCAGCCTCATTTATTGCTCTCGTCGCGCAGAGCATCGGTATTGCAAGCCAGTATAGCAGCATCATTATCGGCGTACTTATGATTTTTGTTCCCGGAGTAGCCATCACCAATTCACTCAGAGACTTTATGTCAGGCGACATGGTCTCGGGTGTCGCAAGACTTGCTGAAGCAGTTATGATTGCTGTATCGCTTGCTGCAGGCGCAGGTATTATGCTCAAGCTCTGGGATGCCTTCGGAGGTGCTCTGATATGATTTCTCTGAATATCTTATGGGCAGTACTTGGCACTCTCGGATTCTGTATCATTTTTCACGTGCCCGCAAAATGCATATTCCCGGCAGCAGTAACAAGTTTTTTTGCCTGGACTCTTTACGAAACCGCCATTGCAAACGGTCTGTCTCCCGTTATGGCAACCTTCTTCGGTTCCTGTGCAGTCGCCCTTCTGTCGGATATTTTTGCAAGAGTGATAAAGGAAGCAGCAACTGTATTCATTATTCCGGGGATACTTCCTCTGGTGCCCGGTTCAGGAATATATTACACTCTGTACTATTTCATAAACGGCAGTACAGAATTCGCTATTGAAAACGGTTCACAGACTCTGATGACGGCAGGTGCAATATCTGTTGCTCTTATTTCAGTTTCTGCAGGAATACGTTCATTTGTGACCATCAAAGGTTCAATCCGGAGTCTCCCGGAAAAGCTCAAAAACAGATAACGGGGCGACTTTTCGCCCCGCAGTTATTTCCTGTATGCGCACGGAGAAAAGCTGATGCATTTACCGCATACTTCACTTCCGATTCCCCCTCCGTACGAATCACCAAACCCCTTGTATTTTGCAGCATTATTCATACACACCTCATAACATGCCTTTCTGTTGAAGCCTCCCGGTTCAAGAGCCTTCGCAACGCAGTTTTTCATGCATATGCCACATATACCGCTCTTTCTGTAAAGACACTGCTGTTCTTTCATAGGCTCGTCGTGTTCCACATCAAGGTCTGTAATAACAGTCCCTATTCGTCCACTGCATCCCTTCTGTGTTATGATCATTCTGTTAATTCCGAATGTGCCAAGCCCTGCAGCATATGCCAGATGTCTGTACGACCACATGCTGATAAGCTTCTCCCTGTCAAACCGCACTGCACTGTCAGATGCTGCGGATGCGTTGTAACCTCTTTTCTCAAGCTCCCCTATAATATGACTGTTAAGATGAGACATCATTTCATTTGTTCTTTCATATGCTCTGGCCCATGTCTCGGAAGCATAGCCTTCCACTTTGTTTGATTCGTTCACTTCAAGTGAAAACGGCACAAAATATACTATAACCGTTCTTGCACCGGGCAGCATCTCACATGGCATCGCATGATTTACGCCTGTCCTTACAGGCAGCGATCTGATGTATTCCGAATCTGCATCCGCAAATCCTGTAAGTGGAGTCCTCCAGTATCTCTCTCTGTTTTCAGACTCGACAAAACTGCAGATGGTCTCTTTAATATACTCTTTCATAACCCACCTCCGACAAAATTATACCACTCTGTTTAGAAAAATCACTTTATTTCCTTTCAGATTTGAAGTAAAATGGACAGCAGTGAGTTCGTAACCATCCTCACTATAATAAAAACTAAGGAGAAAACAAATGAATTCAAAAACACTCTACATGACGCAGGCAGCATGTATTGCAGCCCTTTACGTCATTCTGACCGTTATTACCAATGCTCTGGGCCTTGCAAGCGGAGTCATACAGGTCCGTTTTTCTGAAGCTCTGTGCATCCTGCCCATATTCACACCGGCTGCAGTGCCCGGACTGTTTGTTGGCTGCCTTATTGCCAATCTTCTCACCGGCTGTGCCCCCTGGGATGTTGTTTTCGGAAGTCTTGCCACACTTATCGGTGTTTATGGCACTTATCTTTTGCGCAGCCATAAACGGCTCGCAGTCCTTCCGCCAATCATCTCAAATACACTGATAGTACCGTGGGTACTCCACCTTGTCTACCAGTTTGAAGGATCTATAATCTATTTCTCTGCGACAGTTTTTGCCGGAGAGTTTATCTCAATTGCCGTTATCGGTTCACTGCTTCGCATTCTTCTGGAGAAGCGCGGGCAGGCAATACCGTGGCATATCAGATGATATTAAAAGAGCAGGCATTACCTGCTCTTTATTCATGTCTGTATAGTGTAAATCTGTTTCTTCCCGCTTCCTTTGAAATATACAGAGCCCTGTCTGCTGCGCTGTAAAGATCATTGAAGCTTGAAAGCAGATCATCTGATATCGCGGCCCCCATAGAGATTCCTGTTCCATATTCGCTTCCTTTTATTATCGTTGTAATCTTTTCGAATATGTCAGCAGCTCTGCTTTCCATCTGTTCTATGCTGCACGACTTGTCGAAGAACAAAGCAGCCGAAAACTCATCGCCACCCATTCGGCATGCCATGTCTTCGCTTCTTAGTGAAGCAGCAAGCGCATTTGCTATGAATACGAGATATTCATCTCCGGCTCTGTGCCCGTGTGTGTCATTATACTCCTTGAAATTGTCCACATCTATCATGAACAGCATTATTCTTTCTTCTTTTCTGAGAAGATGCATCTCCACATCATTTCTGAAAGGAGCATGTGACAAAAGACCTGTCAGAGAATCCCTTCTGTACGTTCTCTCCCAGTGTGCCAGCCTCTGCTCTGCCTTCAGCTTTTGAGTTTCAGCGTATCTTCTTATACTCATTGTCTGGAATGCATCTGAAATGAATATTTCTGATTTCTCAGCCTTGGCTGCAGAATCGTAATACTGTCTTCCAAAACAGCTGACATAAATTACAGTTCCATCTTTTTTCCTTACCGGATGTTCAAGATATGCCCTCTGATTATTGTAAAGCTGGCGGTTAACCTTAACCAGATAGTCGCCTCTGTCCTTTTCAGGGATAAGGTCAAGCTGATATATTCCTTTTTCTATATCCTCCTGACCGTATCCGGTCATCTGGAAAAACTGATCATCAGCCTGAAGGATTCTGTTGGCTGAATCAAGCACATATCTTGAAAATGTCACTTCAAACACCGCGCTGTTAATATCTTCCGTCTCTTTTTCCTCAGTGCTCTCTGTTACGACCTCAAGAAGTTCAGATGTATGAGGAAGTTCCCTTACTTCTATCTCTCCTCTTGATATGCACTTTATAAATTCAGATACGATATACGGGTCGAACTGGCTTCCTGCACATCTGCGAAGTTCAGCAAGTGCTGCCTCAATCGTCGTTCCCCTGCGATAAGGTCTGTCATTTATCAGGGCATCAAATGTATCAACAACCGAAATAATTCTTGAAAGTATAGGAATCGACTCCATGGAAAGTCCCGAAGGATATCCCTTGCCGTCCCACCTTTCATGATGATGAAGTATCAGCCCGGCTATGTCCTTCAGCGCTTCTGTACTCCTGGCAATATCATAGCCTTTTCTTACATGCCCCTTAATAACAGCCCACTCTTCCGAGGACAGTTTGCCGGGCTTGTTAAGTATGTCCAGCGGAATTCCTATTTTACCGATATCATGCATCAGACACAGAAGCGACAGCTGGCTCTGCTGCATATCTGAAAGACCTATTCTGCTGCCCAGAACACTTCCGTAATACTGCGTTCTGCTCACATGAGCAGCTGTATCTTCATCAGCCTCCTTAAGTGTCTTTACCAGTGAATTGATTGCCTGAGAACTTACAGAGTTTTTATCGAGAAGCTTCCTGTTATACATACCGCACACAGCATCATCAACCGCAGCAAGAAGATTGTTTTCCTCAGGAGATATCAATCCTGTCGCCCACTGGAAATTGCCTTCGAATTCTTCTTTTATCCTGCTGACGGCTTTAGAAATAACGTGCTGGGTGGCAAACGGGCATATTGCTATAAGTATTGCCTCATTGCCCCTGATATAGTATGTATCTGCCGGAAGGTGCTTTCTCATAAGCTCAGAAAGCCTGATAATCATTCTGTCGCCTTCTTCCCTTCCTGCGGTAGCATTGATTACGGAAAGACTGTTTATATCAAACGCCGCGGCTATTGTAGGATAACGATAGATATCCGGATTCTCTTCAATAAATCTCTCAAAATATTTCTGAAACTGAAAACCCGTCAGGATATCCGTTTCCTCGTCCATATCTGTAAATACAAAAAGTGTTCCTGTTATTCTTTCTTTCTCATCGTGAAGAACTCTGTAGTCACACCTTCTGATGCAGGTTTCTTCTCCATGCTGGATATAGCACTGCAGAGCCCCGGACTCAGTTCTTGCAATATCTGTCAGATCAAGTGCAGCAAGCAGTGCGTCCTTGTTTGCAATATTATCCGGGTTCATGTACTCAAACAGTATCTCTGCCTTCTGATTCTTCATTATGAGATCGCCTCTGTAGTCAAAGAATACAATCCCCTGATCTATTTTGTTGAAAATATCCATCGAAAGGTTCTTCAGAACCACAACTCTGCTGTATTTGTAGCATGAATAATATATTATGTAGAGAACGAAACTGTATCCGATAATTGAATAGTCTATTATCATCCAGTTCTTGTCTCCCGGAAGATACAGGAACAACGCATTTATAGCAATAAGAACAATTATCGATATTACTATCAGACTGTATCTGTTTCTGTAGCTGACAGGTGCCTTGGCCGCATAATATACAAGTCCTGCAATTATTATGGTCAGCATACTGTATGTGAAAACCAGATGCATTATATATATGAAGTGCATCTCATATATATAATGAACCACATCAAAACCTGTCGGAATATATGATATGACTATTTCCCTAAAAG
>JAEDDI010000025.1 GCA_016293805.1 Bacillota bacterium
TAAGGGTTTTACCCGTCTGTTAAAAACCACGCGTTTGACGCGTGGTTCGTTTTTTTTAACAACAAAGTGTCAAAGATGGGATATTAACACTCATAATACAAACTGTGATACAATTATTTCGAGGTGTTAATTATGAAAAAAAATATCATATTCGATGTGGGAGAAGTTCTTCTCTCATACAGATGGCAGGATGCCGTAAAAGACGGCGGATTTACAGATGAAGACTCCAATGCCGTTATAGAGTCTCTGTTCAAGGATCCCATATGGCACGAAGGCTTTGACAGGGGAACTGTAAATGAGCATGAACTGCTTTCACACTATATCAAGACAAATCCATGCTATGAGGATCTCTACAGATGGTTTTTCAGCCATCCGGAGCTTCTTCCCGTCAGAAGAGACAGAGTTTATGAATATCTTCCAAGACTCCGTGAAAAGGGATACCGCCTTTACATCCTTTCTGACTATTCTGAGTTTCTTTCGGAGATTCACTTCAGTTTCGGTGGATTCAGGAAATACTTTGACGGAGAAATCATCTCATACAGAGTGCATGCTGTAAAACCTGAACCCGAGATATACAGATGTCTTCTTGATACATATATGCTCAATCCCGGAGAATGCATCTTCCTTGATGACAAAGAAGCAAATATCGCAGGAGCCAATGCATGCGGCATCGATGGGATTGTTATAACATCGGAAGATAAACTGATTGAAGTTCTCGAATCTTTTCTTGTATAGCAAAAGACTTCCCGAAGGAAGTCCTCTGCACGTGTATATTTCCCATTTAAGGCTAAACTGTATATTCTCCCCGTATATCTTCACCCGGAGGGTCTACGGGGTATTTTCCTGTGAAGCAGGCTGTGCATATACCGCTTCCTCCGGCAATGGCTGGAAGTCTTGATACTTCAAGGTAGCTTAGAGAATCAGCTCCGATTTCACTGCGTATATCTTCTACCGTGCGGTTATACGCTATGAGCTGCTCCCGGACAGGCACATCTGTTCCGAAGTAGCATGGCCAGAGAAACGGCGGTGAGCTTACTCTCATATGAACCTCTGCCGCACCTGCATTTTTGAGCATGGATACTATCCTGTCGCTGGTTGTTCCCCTCACTATTGAATCATCTATGAGAATTATTCGCTTTCCTTCGACAGCCTCTTTCAGCACGTTCAGTTTAACCTGAACTCCTGACTGACGGCTGCTCTGCCCGGGTTTTATAAATGTGCGTCCGACGTATCCGTTCTTCACAAACGCCACACCGTACTGTATTCCGGAGGCAAGAGAATACCCCATTGCCGCTGCATTCCCCGATTCAGGTACACCAACTACCATATCTGCATCAACCGGGGCATCCTCTGCCAGGAATTTCCCTGCCATGATTCTCGAATCATACACACTCATCCCGTCAAGTCTGCTGTCCATTCTTGCAAAGTATATATATTCAAAAACGCATCTTGCCTGCCTGTCTGCATCTATACACATCGATTCATCAGATCTGATATCCCCTCCTGATGTGATTGTTACAACCTCTCCCGGTTTTACATCACGTATGAACACGGCCCCTACTGTATCAAGAGCGCAGCTTTCTGAAGCCAGAATGTATGTACTCCCGGATTTACCTATGCATAGCGGTCTGAATCCATACGGGTCTCTCACTCCTATGAGTTTTCTGGGAGAAGCTACTACAAGCGAATATGCCCCCTTCATCTTCCCGGCAGCCGAAATAACGGCTTCCTCTGCTGTCGCCGCCTTAACCCTTTCTCTTGCAATATGGTATGCGATTATCTCCGTATCTATTGTTGTCTGAAAAATCGCTCCGTCAAGTTCCAGTTCACGCCGGAGCTCATGTGTATTTACAAGGTTTCCGTTGTGCGCAAGTGCCAGCGTCCCCTTCACATAATTCAGAACAAGAGGCTGTGCATTTTCTCTTGTTGATGCGCCGGCTGTCGAATATCTTACATGGCCTACACCTATATTTCCTTTAAGCCTGTCAATATCCTCTGAAGTGAATACTTCATTCACAAGACCCATTCCTTTGTGTGATATCACACCTCCGGGACCATTAGTATCGCTCACAGCTATTCCGCAGCTTTCCTGACCTCTGTGCTGCAGTGCCATAAGTCCATAGTAAATTACCGGTGCCACCTCTTTTCCTGAAGTATCGATTATTCCAAATACTCCGCATTCCTCTTTAAGTCTGTCTTCCATAAGCACATTCCTTTCATGTTTTACAAGCGGATTGTATTCCTGACAGACAAAAAATACAATCGGGAGCATTACTTAAAAAATGCGGAAAATAACTGTATTTCTGTGATAACAATTTGTAAACCGTAATATAATCCAGGTTGACAATTTTCATCTGAGCTGTATATTAGTATTAATGGAGGGCATGAAATGGATTTAATCAGACTTGCAAAAGAAATAATTGAAGGCAGAAGACTTAAACGTTCTGACGATCTGTCATTTTTCATTGACTGCAGCCTGGATGAGCTTTGCCGGGGAGCAGATATGATAAGAGAAGCAGTTATAGGGGATAAAGTTGACCTGTGCGCCATAATCAACGGAAGAAGCGGACGATGTCCCGAAGACTGCAGATACTGTGCCCAGTCGGCACACTACAGTACCGGATGTGAGGAATATGACTTTCTCCCTGAGGAAGTGATTCTGGATGCATGCAGACTTCACCAGTCCGAAGGTGTGGACAGATTCTCAATAGTAACATCAGGCAGAACTCTGGAGGGAGAAGCTTTCGAAAAAGCCGTTTCAGCATATGAAAGAATGCGAAAAGAATGCAGAATCGACCTCTGTGCATCCATGGGTTTTTTATCTGAGGAGCAGCTGGGGAGACTTCACAGAGCAGGTGTTACAAGCTACCATCACAATATAGAGACATCAAGACGCAATTTCCCGAATATATGCACTACACATACATACGATATGAAAATTGAAATGCTCAGAAAAGTTAAAGCTGAGGGAATGTGTGCATGTTCAGGCGGCATTATTGGCATGGGGGAAACCTGGGAAGACAGACTCGACATGGCTTTAAGCCTTGCAGAACTTGGAATAGACTCAATTCCTATCAATGCACTTATGCCGATACCTGACACTCCCCTTGGCAATCTTCCGCTTCTCTGCGAAGATGACATTCTCAGAACAATAGCATTCTTCAGATATATCAATCCCGCTGCCAATATACGTCTTGCTGCAGGCAGGGCTCTTCTTACAAACGACGGCGAGACAGCATTCAAAGCCGGCGCTTCTGCAACTATCACAGGAAACATGCTTACAACAGCAGCCTGTGCTACCATAAAAAGCGATAAGGCAATGCTCGAAAAACTAGGAAGAGACGTTACTCCGGAATATGAAAAGGGCTGATGCATCAGCATCAGCCAAACCTGCTATTTCTTGTTCGATTTCACAAATCTCTTTATCTTGTGAGCTGTTGTCTTTTCAAAATCATCGAATCGGATCACAATTCTCACAATCCTTTTGAATGCAGGAAGCTTCGCATTAATCCTGTCAACTTCCTTCCAGATAAGACTCTTAATTTCCTCAGTATCATCACTTTCATGACCAAGTGCTGCGGCAATCTCTTCTGAATCAGGAATCAAGGTAGCTGATATTACACTGTCCTGACCGTCATCATCTGAATCTGCCCAAACGACACACTCCCTTATATACGGAACCTTGCCGAGATAGTATTCAAGCTCTTCAGGGAACACATTCTTGCCGTTGCCCGCAATTATCACATTCTTTGCTCTGCCGGTAATATACACATATCCGTCATCATCGACATATCCGAGGTCTCCCGTATGGAACCATCCGTCAACCAGAGTCTTTTCATTCTCCTCAGGTCTTTTGTAATATCCAAGCATTACATTCGGGCCTCTGAAGCACAGTTCACCTATGCCTTCTTCATCCCTGTCGCAGACCATAACATCAACCCCGGGAAGAACATGTCCGGCCGACGCATTTTTCATACACCTTCTTGTATCGGGACTTGCCGCAACAAGAGGTGATGTTTCTGTAAGTCCATATCCCTGTATTGCATAAAACCCAAGATCGTTGAAAAAATCAAGCACAGCTGGATCCACAGCGGCTCCGCCCGAAACCATGAGCCTCATTCGTCCTCCGAAAACATCTGTAATCTCGTTCAGAAGCTTTTTAGATATATTTATTCCCAGTTTTGATGTTTTCCTGTTCAGCCTGAGCACCTTTTCGACCGTTTTTTCCTTGCCCTGCTTCCTTATCGTTTTGATTATTGTCTTGTAAAGACTTTCAAATATGAGCGGAACGCCCAGCACTACAGTCGGTCTTATCTCCTTCATGTTCTTCTGAAGATACTTCAGCCCCTCGCAGAATGCACAGCATGCGCCAAAATACAGAGGAGCAAGAAATCCGAGCGTGCATGCATATGTATGATGCATAGGAAGAATCATGAACTGAATATCCGTCTGGTCTATTGTAACAATATACGGCAGGGACATCAGGTTGAAGCATATATTTGCCTGGGAAAGCATTACCGCCTTGCTGGTACCTGTAGTCCCTGATGTGAACAGCAGTATTCCAAGCTCGTCTGCATATACCTGTGCATCTATGTATCTTCTGTCACCTTTATCGACAAGTTTTCTGCCCTCTTCAACGAGTATTCTGAATGAATATGCGTCATCCGAATGCTCTTGCGCATTCATGTTGATATATTTCCTGAGCGATGTGCTTCCCTCCCTGCGGATATCAGAAAAGACTCCCCTGTACTTATCGGCAAATACAACTCCTTCAGCTTCCGATTCTCTGATGAAGTTCTCTATTTCACCAGGAGCCAGTTCCTTGTCAAGCGGAATAATTACACCTCCGCCCATAACAACAGCAAGATATGTGACAGCCCAGTAATAACTGTTCTCACCTATGACAGCAACTCTCTTTCCTGCAATTCCAAGCTCTGCCATTGATGTTCCAAGTCCGTTGATGTCTGCCAGGGCCTGTCTGTATGTAATCTCTGTATATGCCTCTCCTTTTTTGAATTTCTGCATAAACGCCACATTGTCGCCATAAAGTTCAACGCTTGAAAGAAACATCTGACGAAGATCCGTTATCGGTCTGTCCGGCTTTCTTCCGACAAACGCCGGATCGTCTGTCATTGCCAGCTCATAGATATACCCCTTGGCACGGAGCATCTCACTGCTCTTGATTTCCTGATATCCCATAATTTCTCCTTAATATCCAGTGCCAAAAACCAGATTGTCATTAAAACTGTTTTTCCGCCACCGTCAGAGGTGGCGTCCTTCTTCTTATTTCTTTTTGTTTGCTTTTACAAATCTCTTGATTTTGTGCGCAGTTGTCTTCTCAAATTCCTCGAACCTGAGCTGAACGTGAACAATACGCTTAAATGACGGAAGCTTTGAATTAATCCTGTCAACTTCCTTCCATATGAGTTTTTCAATCTCTGCAGGCTTTTCCGCCTTCTTGCCTATGACAGCAGCAATCTCTTCAATGTCAGGCTTGACAGTTGCAACTATGACACTGTCCTGACCCTCATCGTCAGTATCTGCCCATACAAAACACTCACTGATATACGGAACCTTGCCGAGATAGTATTCAAGCTCTTCAGGAAAAACATTCTTGCCGTTACCTGTTATGATGACGTTCTTCTTCCTTCCTGTGATGTATATGAATCCATCTTCATCGATGTATCCAAGGTCTCCTGTATAGAACCAGTCATCCTTGAGAACCTTGTCAGTTTCTTCCTGATTGTTGTAGTATCCAAGCATCACATTAGGTCCTCTGAAACATATTTCCCCTATTCCGTCCTGGTCAGCATCGACAATCTTTGTCTCCACTCCCGGCAGCGGATAACCAACTGATGAATTTCTCATCAGCCTGTGTATATCCGGATTAATCGAAACAAGAGGAGAAGTCTCAGTGAGACCATAGCCCTGGAATGCAGTAAACCCGAGGTTATTGAAGAAATCAAGCACTTCCGGATCTATTGCCGCACCACCGGAAATCATAACTCGCATTCTTCCTCCGAACACGCTGACTATTTCCTTAAGCAGTCTCTTTGATACATTGATTCCTATCTTTGAAGTTGCTTTGTTGAGTTTCATCACCTTTGCAACAGCCTTCTCCTTGCCCTGCTTCTTAACATTCTTCATTATAGTCTTGTAAAGACTCTCGAAGATAATAGGCACACCGAGAAGGAATGTAGGCCTTACTTCCTGAAGGTTCTTCTGAATGTATTTAAGACCTTCACAGACAGCGCATGATGCGCCGAGATAAAGCGGCACAAGAAAGCTTGCAGTACATGCGTATGTATGATGAAGAGGCAGTACCAGGAAGAATATATCATCCTCATATACATTGATAAGATAAGGCGCCGCCATTAAGTCATAACATATATTTGACTGAGAAAGCATTACAGCCTTGCTTGTTCCTGTGGTTCCGGATGTAAACAGCATTATACCCAGACTGTCACCAATTACTTCCGCATCAAGGAATTCTCTGTGACCGCCTTCAATAAGGTTCTTACCCTCTTCAACAAGCAATTCCCACGAATATGCATCGGCCGTGTGCTCTGTTCCGTTAAGATTGACAAGCACATCAAGCTGAGTATTTAAATCAGCCCTCATACGTGCAAACATGTCACTGTATTTGTCTGTGAACATTATTCCTCTGACCCCTGATTCTATTACAAGATGTCTGAGTTCAGCCTCATCAAGCTCCTTGTCAAGAGGCACAATTACTCCGCCTCCCATTGTAACTGCAAGATAGCATGTGCACCACTGGTAGCAGTTTTCACCTATTACAGCAACCTTTTCTCCCAGAAGTCCAAGAGCAGCCATTGATGTTCCAAGCCCGTTGATGTCGCAGAGCATCTCTCTGAATGTAATATCTCTGAAAGGCTCTCCCTTTGCAAATCTCTGCCTGAATGCAACATTGTCGCCGTAAAGCTCCGCACTTGTCTCCATCATATGCCTGAAATCGGTTATTGGGCGGCTTCTGTGTTTATATCTGTAGTATTTGTCGTCGGAATTCTCACATCTTCTGATGAAGCTTTCCGCTCTCTGCATTTCACCTTTTTTTATTTCTGAATAACTCATATCTCAACCTCTTATACCTAGTATTCAAAACTAGGTTATCACAACTGCCTGATGTTGTCAATTCTTGATATATTCCCAGCCGGTGATATAATATATGAAGTAAAGCTCAGAGGTGGAAAAATGGAAATACCAGTAACAAGAGATGTGTCACATCTTCGCAGTGCACTAAAAATACCAAGGTTCAGCGAAATCCCAAAAGATGGACTTTACATGGAACAGTTAATCGAATACCTGTCCGAACGGTTTTCTTCTTTTGCGGATGAAACCGGTCTTTCACCTATAACCAGGAGTATGATCAACAATTACGTTAAGGCAAGACTTGTCGTTCCCCCTGTAAACAAAAAGTACACTTCATACTCAATTGCATCAATTATTGTAATGTATATCATGAAGACCTGCTATTCCACAAAGGAAATAGGCCGAATCATAGCTTTAGGAGTCACATACGAAGACATCCCCAAAGTATATGATAATTTCTGCAATGCGATAGAGAAGGCTATTGATGATGTGTTTTCAGGAAACGCTGAAATCCACATTGAAAACGGCAGAAAGGACTACTATCTTCTCGATGCTTTTGCCCATTCATTTGCATGCAAGATATATGTTCAGAACTGTTTCTGATAAACTGTCATAAAAAATCTAGGAAGCGCGCAGCGCTTCCTTTTAGATTATATTTTCGTTTATAACTTCTGCAAAATACCTGATTATCCTGCCTGTAATACCCCATATGACATAATCTCCGTATACGTATACAGGTATTTCACCTTCTGACACCTTCCACGGATACCCTCCCGGAAATCCTATAAGGTCGTTTGGAAACTCATCACCCACCTGTGATGATATCCTGCTCTTATACACATCAGGGCTGTTTTTGAGAAAAAAATCAAGAGGAACAGTAAACAGTTCTTCAACTTCAATCTCGCTCGGTGCGGATTTCTTCAGTGTATCTGATGCTATCTCACCGGTATACACCTGAATAATGTATCCCCCATATGTATTGAGGGTTCCCACCTTGGCCCCGACATGAATATCTCTGTATTCGATTCCAAGTTCCTCAGATGTCTCTCTGATAGCACATTCAAGGTCCGACTCTCCATTTTCCTTCATTCCACCCGGAAAGCATATCTCACCCGGCTGTCTTGCGATTACCGATGAACGTTTCTCGAACAGCACCTCCACCGAATCATCCATTCTCACCAGCGGTACAAGGACAGAAAAACAGGCATGCCTTCCAATATAGCCTGCATCTTTGTTTTTAAATATATTCTCAATATCCTTTATATCCATATTTCACCTTAAAACAGGCAGACAATCATTTGTCTGCCCGGTAATTCCTATTCGTGTATGATCTCTATTCCTGAAAGGTCAACTCCTTCCATTTCGTTCTTATCAGCACTGATGCTGACAACGAAATTAACCTCATGGAGTTCTGAAATAGCCTTAAGTCTTCTGATATATTCAGGTAAATCCGCTTTTGAGAAATCAGCATGCTTAAGGATTCCGTCTATAAATATAGTCTCGATATCATGGTCACCGCTGATAATTCCGTAGATAAAACCGATATATTCATCTGAGTTTGTAATATGCGGATAATCGTTCATGCATATAAATCTGATAAAATACTTCAGATCATACATAAGCTTATTATCCTTTGAAATAAAAACAATGTTTCCGTTTGCAGCCTCAACCGACTGGTTGGCAACCTCTACCATTTTCTTGGTTTTGCCACTTCCGGCACGGCCAATCATTAATTTCACCATTGTCGTAATCCTCCTTAATATAGTATTAGTATTATACACCACACATAGAATTCAATCAACAGTAAAAACCCGTATACTTCCATTATAGCTGCCTGATACGGCACATCCTGTAAACCCTTCTCCTGCATCGAAATATGTGATGCATAAACCTTCGTCAAAAGGCGATATTCTGTGCGTTTTTGCAAGGCCTTCTCCCGTCAGTTTAGCATATGCCTCCTTGGCTGTCCATATCTCAAAAAAAGCATCTCGTCCATCTTTCGAAACTCTTGCCGCTTCACTCTCTGTGAAGTATCTTGATGCCAGTTTATCAAATCTCACATCCTGTTTTCTCTGTATGTCCACACCGCATGGAGCATCAGAAAGCGCACATGCCCATAAACTGCCGCTATGACTTATGGATACAAAAGCGCTGTCAAAACACGGTCTGCCGTTTTCATCATACCTTAGAGTCTCATTCCGTCCGTTATACATCATCAGCATACGCGGTGCGAGTATGCGGCTGTCGCCCTTCTGTGAAATATAAATATCAGTCATCTTCCTTAATCCTGTCAAGAATCATGCTGTATCCGTCAGCTCCGTAAACAAGGCATTTGTTAATCCTGCTTATTGTAGCAGTAGAGGCCTTGGTAAGCTCCTCTATTTCACCGTAGGTCTTCTTCTGTGAAAGGTATTTGGCAACCTGAAGGCGCTGTGCAATTGCATGAATCTCATTTATCGTACAGATGTCCTCAAAAAATCTGTAGCATTCCTCTTCGTTTTCCAGTGCAAGTACTGCCTTAAACAGTTCGTCAATATCAGCTCTCTTAAGTTTTGATTCGTAACTCATTGAATACCTCCGTCAAGATATTCTGATTTTAACACTTTACAGCGCTAAAGTCAATCTGTACTTTCTACAATCTCAACTGCCCTTTGAAGCTGTTTTTCTGTATCAGAAACCACATAGTCAGGTTTTATACCCTTCTCATGAATCACATTTCCAAGCGGAGATCTGTATTCAACAACAGTCAGTTTGAGCGCAGTTCCGTCTGACAGCCTCTTGGTGCTCTGAATTATACCCTTTCCGAAGGTTTTCGTTCCTACTATCATTCCGCCTTCATTGTCCTTTACAGCTGCAGTCACTATTTCGCTGGCTGATGCAGTCTGTCCGTTTACAAGAACAACATACGGAATTCCGATTGATTCACTGTCTGCAGGAACTTTCTCTGTCTTTCCTTCCCTGTATATATATGTCAGTATGTTTCCACTGTCAAGAAGAGCATCTGCCACTTTAATTCCCTCATCCAGAAGGCCTCCGCCGTTGTCACGCAGATCTATAACAACTCTGTCCGCGCCTTTCTTTTTTAATTCATCCACTGCTTCTTTGAAATCTTCGGAAACATTTTCCTTAAAGGAAGTTATTGCAACATATCCGGTATAATCGTCAATCATTCTGCTTTCAACACTTTTAACCGTGATTCTCTCCCTCACAAGGGTCTCACTGTGCAGATTTGAGTTTCTCTCATAAGTAACTGTAACCCTGGTCCCTTCCCTGCCTCTGATTGCATCGGCAAGTTCTGAAACATTATCATAGGATTTCCCGTCAACTTTTTTAATTATATCCCCGATTTCAAATCCCGCCTCGTCTGCAGGACTTCCCGAAACAATTCTAACTACCTCAAGTCCGTCATCATCGCCGGAAATTGTTATTCCGATACCGCAGTAGTTTCCGGCAAGGTCGAGCTTCCAGTTTTCATATTCCTCTTCTGTCATGTATACAGAATACGGATCGTCAAGCCCTGCCACAATTCCCTTATACATTCCGTCTGCAAGATCATCCATATCCGTTTCTCTGTAATATGAATCACTTACATAATTCATCAGCATTCCGGCCTTGCTTAGATATCTGATGTTACTGTAGTCATCAGACGGCACTATCGCACCGCCCATCATATTAACTGCAGCCCACATTCCTCCTATACCTATTACAAGTCCCAGAAGGAACGATACTGCCAAAGCTTTTTTTGATTTCAAAGTCTTACCTCTTGTACAATTTCTCTGACTGTAATCTGAGGGAAAGCATTTCCTCTCCATTCAGAAATCTTAAGATTACCCGTCACACTTACAATCCTGTCCGTCCTGAGACAACCAGCATACTTCTGTGCATTTCCAAAAAGCACACATCTGACGTACGCTCCGTCCCCGGATACAAGCATGAACCTTACATGCTCTCTTTCATTTCCCATATAGTATATATCGCGAACTCTTCCGGTCACAAGAAACACCGGCTCCGGGTTTCCCTGGCCAAAAGGTGCAAGAAGCTCTATCTCTTTTATGAGTTCTGATGATATATCGCAGATATCGATTTGGGCATCGGCCTGATTTTCTGTCTCTGATGCGTCTTTGGCACCATCTGCAATCGCATTGATATTCTCTTCAACCTCGTCAAAGAAGTCATCAAAGAATTCCTCATCCATTGTAAATCCGCATGCCCCCTTATGCCCTCCGAACTTGCTGAACATTCTTTCGCTTCCGCTCAGGAGATTATACAGATCGATACCCGGTACACTTCTACCGGTGCCTTTGAGACCGTCGGATGCAGGTGAGAGTATAATGACCGGTTTTTTGTATTTATCCTTTATTTTACCTGCAACAATACCTGTAATTCCCTCGTGTGCATCTTCACATCTTATCACAAGGCACTTCCTGATATCTATCTGATCAGACACAATCTGAATACATTTTCTGTATGTATCATTCTGTATCCTTTTTCTTGTTTCGTTTCTGCTGATCAGTTCTGCCACACCGCGTGCAATCTCTCTGTCGTCTTCTGAAAGCAGAATATCAGCAGCAATTCCGGCATCGCTTATCCGTCCTGCAGCATTAAGATGAGGCACAAGAGAATATGCTATATCATCTTCTCTGATGCGGGTTTTCTCCACATTAATCCCCTCAAGTAGAGCGCAAAGACCCTTGCGCCGCGAACATCTTACTGCCTTGAGACCGTATTTGACAAGTGTTCTGTTTTCATCTATCATCGGCATAATATCGGCTATGGTTCCTATGGCAACAAGATCAAGAATGTCTTTCTTAAGTCTGTTTTCCAGTCCTGCTCTGTTCACAAGAGCGCAGCAGAACTTGAACACAACTCCGCAGCCTGCCAGATCGGAAAAAGGATACATGCAGTTTGCCTGCCTTGGGTTTATAACAAGGCAGTCTGCCACTTCATCTCCGACAGTATGGTGATCAGTCACAAGAACCTCCATGCCAAGTGATTTTGCATATTTTATCTCATCAACCGAAACAGATCCGCAGTCTACTGTAACTATAAGATCTGCACCCATCTGCCTTACAGTATCGACAGCAGCCATGTTCAGACCGTATCCTTCGTCAAACCTTGAAGGAATATAGTAGAACAGATTGTCTGTCAGTTCTTTGAGAATCTGAGTCATCATGACTGTGGATGTTATTCCGTCGGCATCATAATCTCCATAAACACATATTCTCCTGCCTGCTCTTGCCGTCTCAATAACCAGTTCAACCCCTTCCTCCATGTTGAGCATAAGAAAGGGGTCATATGTCATTTTGGGTGAGGGTGATATGAATTCCTCAATCTCCTCAATACCTGTTATTCCTTTATTTTCAAGAAGCTTTAGTACCAGCCTGCTTAATTTGCGCATCTGTTTCACCTACAAATAGCTGCGTGGATTTACAGGCTGACCGTTCTTTCTCACTTCAAAATGGCAGTGAGGCCCTGTTGAATTTCCTGTATTTCCCGATTTTGCAATAACCTGCCCCTTGGTGACCCTGGTTCCGGCACTTACTAAAAGGCTGCTGTTATGCGCATAAAGAGTATATATTCCTCCACCGTTATTGATGAGAATCATATTTCCGTAACTTGCATTGTAGTATGCCTGAACTACTGTTCCGGACGCAGCTGCTTTAATGCTTGTTCCTGTCGGCACGGCAATATCTATGCCGCTGTGAAGTTCATATCCGTGGAACGGGCAGTATCTGTATCCATACTCGCATGTAACAGGACCCGAACAAGGCCACATCATGACTCCGCCTCCGTATGAGGAACCGTCGTTACCGTAGTTTTTTATCTGTTCTGTTATCGCAGCCGCTGCGCTCTGCAGATCCGCAAGTTCCTCCTCAAGATTGCTGTTTGATGCAGCAACCTGCTGTTTCCTGGAATTCAGCGATGACTTTTCACTTTCCAGGCTGCTCTGCTGCGTCTTCAGCTGACTCTGCTTGCTCTGAAGCGATGCCTCAAGTTCATCAAGCACAGCCTTTTTTTCCTCAAGCGCCTCATGCTGCTCCTTCAGTTCGGACAAAATCTTCTTGTCCGACTGATGTATCTTTTTGAGAAGCTCAACATTTGTCAGAAATTCCGAGATGCTTCCGGATGAGAGCAGCACCTCTATGATGCTTGTGTTATCATTTTCGTACATCGTTCTCAGTCTGGCATTAAGACCGTCATTCTGACTGCTGATATCCTCCTGAAGCTCCGACAGTTCTATCTCTGCATCTCTGATTTTGAATTCCGTCTCGTTGATTTCGCTCTGCAGTCCATCTATTTCATCCTGCATTCCGTTAATCTTTTTCTCGAGACTGCTTATATCATTTTCAAGACTCTGCTCTTTCTCTCTTCCCTCCTCAAGCTGCTCCTTCTTGTCGGAAATATTTCCCTGTATTTCAGAAAGAGATGCCGCATATGCCGCATATGAGAATGTGCATGCAAATAACATCACAAAGCAAAGTATAACAGCTGTATGTCTCTGTTTTTTATACATCAAGGAACCTCCTCATTGAAATTATACTTCCGCATGTTCCGATGCTCACTCCAAGAGCAACAAAGATTATTATAAGGTTCTTGACAAGGAAACTCTCATCTACCATAGGCGTTGAAAGCATAACGAGAATATCCTCGCCTATCATATCCACCAGTCTGGCATAAAGTATTGCGATTACTCCTACCGAAACAGCGGCTGAAATGATACCTATGAACATTCCCTCAAACAGGAACGGCCCCCGTATAAACCAGTTTGTTGCACCCACGTATTTCATAATACTGATCTCATCACCCCGCGCATGGACCGTAAGCTTTACTGTATTTGAAACAACCACTATGGATACGATTATAAGAAACGCCATAATAATAAGTGCGGCATACTGAATGAAATTGGTAACTTTCATAATCTTGTCAACAGTATCCTTGTAGTAATTGACTTTCTCTATTCCGTCATATGACTTTGCCCTGTCTGCAACCTTCTCAGCCTTGGACAGATCCGTTATCTTGATGACAATTGAGTTCGGAAGAGGATTCTCCGCAAGATTATCGAGAAGATAACTCTGGTCCCCCCATCTGTCTCTGAGTATTTCCAGAGCTTCTTTTTTTGTTCTGTAGGTGACAGATGAAACTCCGTCAACTGTCTGGAGTTCATCCATGATGGCGAGTGTGTCTTCCTTTTCTGTCTTATCCAGCATAAATACTTCAATAGTATCATAGTCACCTTTGACTGTCTCTGCCACCATATTTACATTTATCAGAAGGATGAAAAAGATTCCAAGTATCAGAAGCATGGCTGTAATCGAAAAGCACGATGCAATGCTCATTGTTCTGTTCCTGAATATCTGCCTAAATCCCTGTCGTATCGAATAACCTAAACTCTTGAGCATCAGTCCATAAGTCCTCCTGTGTATTCAGTCTGCTGTTCATCATCGGGCCCGGCACTGTATGCGCCTACATCATCTCTGACAATATGCCCGTTATCGATTGCGATAACACGCTTGCCCATCCTGTCTACGATGTCCTTGGAGTGCGTCACCATAACGATGGTTGTTCCCTTCCTGTTGATTTCGTTCAGAAGAGACATAATCTCCCAGGCTGTTTCAGGATCCAGATTGCCTGTGGGCTCATCCGCAATGAGCATCCTTGGATTATTTATAATTGCTCTTGCTATTGCAACTCTCTGCTGCTCTCCTGCTGAAAGTTCATCAGGGTACCTGTCTGCCTTATCACGTATTCCGACAAGTTCAAGCGCCTGTGGAACATGTCTCTTGATTGACCTTCCTGTTTTGTGAACAACCTCCATGGCAAAAGCCACATTCTCATATACAGTCTTTCTGGGAAGCAGTCTGAAATCCTGAAATACCATTCCTATGTTTCTGCGGAGATTTGGTATCTCTCTGTTAGGCATATTGGTTATCTCTCTGCCCTTGATTTTGATGCTGCCCGATTCAGGATTTATTTCCTTAATAATCAGTTTGATAAAAGTCGATTTTCCCGCGCCGCTTGGTCCTACAAGAAAAACGAACTCTCCCTGTTCAATAGCGACACTCACATTTTCAATTCCAATGTTTCCATTATATGTCTTGGTTACATTTGAAAATTCTATCATTAATACTCCTCCTGCGGTTTTACCACCAGAAGAATTATAACACAAAGCTCGTATCAATACAAAGGAACATACTGGTAAACAGAGAAAAAGAAGCTTATGCAGCTTCTTTTTCCATGTCTGTGACATTTCCTCATATATATTCAGGAGGAGTTCCTCCGCTTGCTTTAGTATCTCACATTCGGATGATGAGTCTATGACATTTCAGTGTATTTACATGCATATATTCTTCACTGTGACTCTTACAAAGAAAAGAAGCCATCCCCTTTTATGGCTTCTCTTCCTGTTATCTCTAACTATCTGCTGTTATGTATTTTGTATAAAGAAGGTTATCTACTACACTTTAAATTATACAGTTTTATCTGTACACCATCTGTACAGCAAATGTTGAATCAGTAAAACTAATCATCACAGTATGTACATAAACTGTTAATTATTCTCTCCGCACACTTTATTCCGTCAACTGCCGCAGAAGTGATTCCTCCCGCATAGCCTGCCCCCTCTCCGCATGGGTACAGTCCCTTCAGTGCAGACTCTCCATCCTGATTCCTCAATATTCTTACAGGCGAAGAACTCCTTGTTTCCACTCCCTTCATAACCATGTCATCTCTGTCAAAACCGGCAAGTTTTCTTCCAAGATGAGGCATGGCTTCTATGTATCCTTCTCTAACAAATCCGGGAAGACACCTGGAAAGTATATTATCCTCATCCTTTCTGAATTCTCCCCATGTTGTCTCTACAGGAGAATATCCGCTCTGCTCGTAGGCAAGTCTTTCATATTTTCTCTGGAACTCGACTCCTGCCAGTATATCGTCCGATTCAAAATCAGATGGTCTTACATCAACGAGAAGTGCACTGTTTGCATACCTGCCGTCACGGGCTGAATAGCTCATTCCGTTGGTAACTGTCATATTCTCCTCAGATGATGCGGATATAATCTCACCTCCCGGACACATGCAGAACGTGTACACACCTCTCCCGTTTTCAAGATGATGAACAAGCTTGTAATCAGCAGGCGGAAGATATTTGGCAAATTCGCCGTACTGACTTTCGCTTATTAAAGACTGTTCATGCTGAACTCTCACTCCGATTGAAAAAGCTTTTCTTTCCATCGGCACATTCCGGTCCTTCAGCATGCTGAATGTATCCCTTGCGCTGTGGCCTGGTGCAAGTATGAGAAAATCCGTATCAATCTGCGTCTCATCATTTACAGTCACTCTCACAATCCTGCCGTCTTCTGTTTCAAATCCTGTAAGCTTTGATGAAAATCTTACTTCACCGCCCAGTGAAATGATTTTCTCCCGTATATTCCTGACAACTGTTCTCAGAACATCAGTACCTATGTGCGGCTTTGCCTGATATCCTATCGCCTCGTCAGCGCCCGCTTCTATTAATTCATCCAGTACCTTTCGGATTCTGAAGTCTCTTATTCCTGTGGTAAGCTTGCCATCTGAAAAAGTACCTGCGCCGCCTTCTCCAAACTGGACATTGGACTCCGGATTCAGAACGCCCTCATTCCAGAATTTCTCCACATCTCCCAGTCTTTCCTCCACTGCCTTTCCGCGTTCAATCACTATTGGATTAATTCCCGCCTCTGCAAGCACAAGCGCACAGAACATTCCCGCAGGTCCGAAACCTGTAACAACAGGCCTGCCCGTATAATCTCCGCTATATACAGGAATCTCATATTTTTTGGCGCTCTCTGTGACATGAACAGCATGCTTTGAATGAATCTTCCTGTCTGATTCAAACTCAAGCGTATATACATAACATACCCTGTCTTTGTCTCTTGCGTCTACAGACTCTTTTATAATGCGGACACAGGAAGATGATATATTGAATTTTCTGTCCAGCTCATCCGACAAAACAGATATCTTGTCTGTCATATCCCTGTCGGCCGGCACCTTAAACTGACTCACTCTGTACATTTCCCGCCATTGCCTTTCCTGCACGTATTCCCGTTATCCATGCGCTGGCCAGATTATAGCCGCCGCACGGCCCGTCATAATCTATAACTTCACCTGCAAAATACAGATTTTCAACTATAGATGATTCCATCACCGATAAATCAATTTCGGATAATGCAACACCTCCCGCAGTAACCTGAGATTTTTTCCATCCCTTCGCTCCGCGTACCTGAACATTCCAGTCCGATATCTCATCATCTGAAATCAGATCAATCATAGGTTTTTTCAGAAGTGAAATCTTTCCTCCTGCGGCAAGCACTGAAGCTAGCTGTTCATCATCCATGTCGGGGACAAAATTAACAGATATGCTGTACCTGCTCATTCCTTCATCAAATGACTCTCCATCCTCCAGCTTCAGATATCCGGACAGATTGAATATGCAGATTCCTGAAAACCCGCTTTCTGTAAACTGAACTTCTCCATGTTCTGTTACAATTGCTCTTCCGTCCTTTTTTAATGTCACATCTGCAATTGCTCTCAGCCCCTTGAGTTTTTCAAAGGGTCCGATGCAGTCTATAGCTGTGAGCGAAGGTCTGAGTGCAGATACAGTGTGCCCCAGCTCTCTTGCAAACCTGAATCCGTCTCCTGTTGTTCCAAATTCAGGAGATGATTTTCCACCCGAGGCAATAAGAACCGCGCCGGCTGATATATCTCCTGCACTGCTTCTTACCGTGAATCCTTTTTCTACAGATGAAACCTCTGCTTTAGTAAATATATCCACATTATTCTTCTCAAGCTGAATCTTCAAAGCATCTATAACGGCCTGCGATGACCTGTTGTATGGATACAGTCTGCCTTCATCCTCCTCTGCAAAAAACACTCCGACAGATGCGAAGAAATCCTGAATCTCTCTGCTGTATTTTGTTCTTGAATTTGAAATATTGCATCTTCCGTTGCCGCTTGCTGCAACCTTCCTCAGTATATCGCGGTTTTTCTCAAGTATGCATACACTTGCCCGCTTATTCATCCTTTTTGCACATATAGCCGCAATACATCCTGCCGCACCGCCGCCTATGATACATATATCATATTTTTTCATAACAGTTTCCTCAAACAAAATGCCGCTGAATGCGGCATCACTTTACTCTATAGTTCTTGCATGCGGCATATGGAAGCCAATTTCTAATATCCCAATTGCCTTGATTATAATAAGGATTCCGATGAGTTCACCAAGAGACACTCCAAGCAGAAGGTCATTGAACATTCCTGCAAATCCGGCAATGCAGTATACAAGCCCTATACCGGCTGTCCACATGAAGTTCTCCTTCTTCTCAGCCTTGTCGATGTTCATCGAAACTGTAATTCTCGTTACTCCGGCGAACACGAGCCACATTCCAAACACGTAAGGCACAGCCACATCAGCTGCAAGTTCACCGGAAATTACCAGTATGCCGGTAAGAAGCGTGATTATGTTGTCTGCGAGCATCCATACATTGTTATCCTTGCGTATTCCGCTCCTTGCATATATATATATTCCGCCTTCGACAGCCCCGTCTATAATCATCGCAAGTCCGATTACAAATGCAAGCGCAAGGAAGGTGACTCCGCTGTTGGCAAAGCTCCATATCCCCACAGCTGCAAGCATTAATCCCATTGTTAAAGTCGCCGCTCTCATATTCTACCTCCGTACCAGCATATTATACTATAATCACTGCTTTATTTCTACTGTAAAAGGTATATAATATGCTTATGGACAGAGTAATTTTGCATTGTGATATGAACGGATTCTTCGCATCTGTTGAACTTCTCGAAAGACCCGATCTCAGAGATGTTCCCATGGCAGTCTGCGGTAATGCCGATACAAGACACGGAATAATCCTCGCCAAGAATGAAGCAGCAAAAGCGTATGGAGTCGTTACGGCTGAAACACTGTGGCAGGCAAGGAAGAAATGCCCGTCGCTTGTTACCGTCCCTCCGCATCACGACAGATACAGAGATTATTCCGTAAAAATAAATGAAATATACCAAAGATATACAGACCTTGTCGAACCGTTCAGCATTGACGAATCATGGCTTGACGTCACTGCATCGGCCGGGCTTTTCGGCAGCGGAAAGGAAATAGCAGACGATATCAGAAAAACAGTAAGGGAAGAGCTGGGGCTGACTTTATCAGCAGGAGTATCCTTCAATAAGATATTTGCCAAGATGGGTTCAGAATACAAAAAACCGGATGCCACAACTGTAATCTCAAGGGACAACTACCGGGAAATCCTGTGGCCGCTGCCTGTTTCGGAAATGTTCTTCTGCGGTTCAAAAACAGCTGAAAAACTGATGAAATCCGGTATCCGCACCATTGGTGAACTTGCCGGGTCAGACCCTGTTATGCTGAAGGCTCTGCTGGGCAAGCACGGCGCTCAGCTGTATATGTATGCCAATGGTCTTGACGATTCCCCGGTTAGTCACTATACAGACAGGCGTCAGGTAAAGTCCGTGGGACACGGCAGTACATTTGCGCACAATCTGACTGAAACAGATGAAATCCGTGATGAATGCATGAACCTTTGTGATGAGGTTGCAGTCAGATTAAGAAGGCAAAAACTGAAAGCTACAGGCGTAAAACTTGATATCAAGGATGAGTATCTCCACGTCATTTCAAGACAGAAAAAACTCACCTCCCCTACAAATCTCGCTTCAGAGCTTTTTCACTGTGCTACAGATATATTTCAAAACAGCTGGCATCGGGGAAGACCGGTAAGGATGATAACAGTGACTGCAATAGGTCTTGTCCCGGAAAACGAAAGTGTCCAGCTTTCTCTTTTCGACAGTCCGGGAAAGGCCTCGGGCAGGGATGAGGATCTTGAAAGAACGATGGACCGGATACGCGAAAAATATGGAAAAAACGCAATTTCATTCGGAAACAGCAAATGCAGGAGATAAACCCCTGCATTTTTGTTACTTCGACAATACGTCAACCAGATCTTTTACTGCTTCAAAATTGTTTCGTTTCGGCATTTCCAGCGCTTCCCGGAGCGGATAAGCAGCAATCCTGTTATCCCTTATTCCTATTGCCATACTTTCGGAATTTTCATCAAGCAGCTCGACTGCCTTTGCCCCTGTGAGAGTTGCTATCATTCTGTCCTTTGCGGTTGGACTTCCGCCTCTCTGAAGATATGAAAGCACTACTTCCCTTGTTTCTCTTCCTGTAAGTTCCTGGATTTTGTCTGTAATTTCTCTGGTTGTGCCCTTTGATCCTTCAGCCTTGATTATGATGCTGTGTGTTTTGCCTCTTCTGATACCGCTCATCACCTTTGCTACAACATCATCTATATCATAATCCATTTCAGGAACAAGAACCATCTCTGCGCCGCCTGTCATCCCTGCATATATAGCAATATCTCCGCATTCTCTTCCCATTACTTCGATTACTGTGTTTCTGTCATGAGAAGATGATGTGTCTCTTATCTTTGATATTGCATCAAGACATGTATTTACAGCAGTGTCGAATCCAATGCTGAAATCAGTATATGAAAGATCATTGTCTATTGTGCCGGGAAGTCCCATAACTTTAATCCCGCGATCGGAAAGCGCAATTGCACCTGTAAGAGATCCGTTTCCTCCGATTACAACAAGACCCTCAATTCCGTACATATTAAGAACATCTTTCGCCCTGTTCTGTCCTTCTTCAGTTCTGAAACGCTCACTTCTTGCAGTTCCGAGAAAAGTTCCGCCTCTGTGCATAATTCCGCCCGCATCGGAAAGGTAGAGCCTTACTATCTCATTATCTATAAGGCCTTCGTATCCTCTTCTGATTCCGTAAACTTCCATTCCCCTTGCAATACCGCATCTTACAACTGCCCTTATAGCTGCATTCATCCCCGGAGCATCTCCGCCGCTTGTCATTACACCTATTCTCTTCATTTAAGGTTCTCCTTTCCGACCAGAGCGATTATTTCTTTTCTGAACTCATCAGAATTATCGACCCATATTTCCTGTGAGGCCTTAAAACCCCTGCCTCCCGAATACATGATAACAGGGATATCTCCTCTGTATCTGAGCATCACTTCTTTAACTTTCTCCATTCCACCGTCTAATCCGTCAGGTATTCTTATCTTTACAGTGTTCATGGATTTTGCAATACTTTCAATTGGAACTATCGAATCAGCCAGAACTGAAGGATTCTCATCCTCTCTGAAACTAAGTTTTCCTGTTACGACAATTATCGAATCCTCATTAATTATATCTCTGCATTTTTCGTAAACTGCAGGGAAAACCACTGTTTCGAAAGGACCATACATATCCTCTACAACTAGAAAGGCCATTCTTTTTCCGGCTCTTGTTGTAAAAGCTCTGTTCTCCGTCACGATGCCTGCCATACATGCCCTTGAACCGTCCTTTATATCGGGATTATCCGCCGCATCATGTAAATCGGACGATGAAAGGTTCGTCCCCTTTACGATGATATCTTCGTACTCTTTCAGAGGATGCCATGTAAGGTATATTCCCGTCATTTCCTTTTCCATTGCAGCAAGGGCTTCTTTTGAGAAGTTTGCAACATCAGGAAGCCTTCCGGATACACGGCTTTCTTCCATGGCCTCGCCGGCTATAGAAAACAGAGATATCTGTCCTTCAATATTTTTTCTTGCGCTGCTGTGTGCAGAAGATATCAGCGACTCATATACAGCAAGATGTGCAGCTCTGTTTTTATCAAAACAGTCCATTGCTCCTGCCCTTATCATTGATTCGAATGCTTTTCTGTTTATCTCGCGCGGGTTCATTGAGGAGATGAGCTGAAAGATATCCTCAGGCTCACCGTTTTTCTCTCTTACCCTCACTATTTCATTTATTACGCCTTCTCCCACATTCTTGATTGCCTGAAGTCCGAATCTTATTTTCCCGTCTTCAACTGTAAACTTCGCCTTCGATTTTACAACACTTGGCGGAAGCACCTCTATTCCCATCTCAGAACAGTTTTTCATATATTCGGCAATCTGATGCGGATCATTCATCACGCTCGTCATCAGAGCAGCCATGAATTCCACAGGATAGTATGTCTTAAGATATGCTGTCTCATATCCGACAACAGCATATGCTGCAGCATGCGACTTATTGAATGCGTATTCTGCAAATGTTACCATCTGGCTGTAGATTTCTTCAGCTGCATCTTCGGGTATTCCATTTCTGACACAGCCCGGAATCTCAACACTTCCGTCATCTGAAATCTTGCCGTATATGAAATTCTGTTTTTCCCTCAGCATGACGTCCATTTTTTTCTTTCCCATGGCACGTCTTACAAGGTCTGATCTGCCATATGTATATCCTGCCAGATCTCTTACTATCTGCATTACCTGCTCCTGATATACAAGACATCCGTATGTCACAGAAAGAATAGGCTCAAGATGCGGGTCAATGTATTTGATATTACCGGGATTGTTTTTGTTTTCAATATATGCAGGTATTGACCCCATAGGTCCCGGTCTGTACAGGGAAATACCGGCGACTATATCTTCAAAACAGTCAGGCTTGAGATTCTTCATAAACTGTGTCATCCCGCCCGATTCAAGCTGAAATACACCTTTCGTATTTCCTGATGCTATAAGTTCATATACCTTCGGATCATCGTAATCCATTGTCATGAAATCAATCCTGACACCGTGGTTTTCCTCAATCATCCTGAGCGCATCACGTATTACAGTAAGATTTCGAAGTCCGAGAAAATCCATTTTGAGAAGACCCAGTTCTTCGATTGTCGTCATTGTAAACTGTGTAGCCGTTCCCTTATCAGATGAATAAAGCGGAACATATTCACTTATGGCTTTTTTTGATATCACCACTCCTGCGGCATGGGTGGATGCATGTCTTGGCATTCCCTCTATTGCACGTGACATGTCAAGCACCTTGGCAACAACAGGATCTGTATCGTATTTCTGCTTCAGATCAGAATTGACTTCAAGGGCCCTGTCGATGGTCATTTTAAGCTCGTTCGGAATCGCCTTGGCTATTTCATCTGTCTGTGCATAGCTGACATTAAGCACTCTGCCTACATCTCTGACGGCAGCTTTCGCCTTCATTGTTCCAAACGTTATAATCTGGGAAACCCTGTCCTCTCCATATTTATTAATTACATAATCTATAACCTCATGACGTCTTTCATAACAGAAATCAACATCAATATCAGGCATGCTGACCCTCTCCGGATTCAGAAACCTTTCGAAAATGAGATTATATTTCATAGGATCAATATCCGTTATTTTCAGCACATAAGATACTATACTGCCTGCAGCCGAACCTCTTCCGGGACCTACCATGATATCGTGTTCTCTTGCATAGTTAATAAAGTCCCATACTATAAGAAAGTATTCAACATATCCCATCTGTGATATTACTGAAAGCTCGTATTCGAGTCTCTCCCTGTATTCTGCAGCTTTCTCCGCGTATCTTTCGGCAAGACCCTCATCACACAGTTTCCTGAGATACTCATATGCTGTGAATCCCTCCGGAACCTGAAAATCAGGCAGATGCAGATGACCGAATTCAAATTCCACATTGCATCTTTCAGCTATTTTAACCGTATTGTCACAGGCCTCCTCAACACCTGCGAAAATAAGCCTCATCTCATCTTCGCTCTTGAGATAGAACTGGTCATTTGGGAAACGCATTCTGTTTTCATCATCTATAGTTGTTCCTGTCTGGATACACAAAAGCACGTCATGCCAGGATGAATCCTCTCTGTTGACATAGTGTACATCGTTTGTGGCAACAAGCGGAATTCCCGTCTCCGATGAGAGTTTTTTCATTCCGGGAAGTATTCTGGCCTCTTCTTCAAGCCCCTGGTCCTGAATTTCAAGGAAGAAGTTGTCTTTGCCGAATATATCAAGAAACTCAAGAGCCTCTTTTTTTGCATCATCGTATCTTCCCTCAAGCATAAGTCTCTGAACATTCCCGGCAAGGCATGCAGAAAGCGCAATAATACCTCTGCTGTGTTTTCTGAGAAGCTCCTTGTCCGCACGCGGCTTGTAGTAGAATCCTCTGGTATACGCCTCCGATACAATCTTCATGAGATTGTGATATCCTTCATCATTTTCCGCAAGCAGCACAAGATGACCCTGCCTCTTATCCCTGTCAGGATCCTTGTCTTCCATTGTCCGTGCAGCCTGATATATCTCACAACCGATAACAGGTTTTATTCCCGCCTTCCTGCATTCTCTGTAAAACTCTATAACTCCGAACATGGCGCCGTGATCTGTTATTGCAAGCGAATCCATTCCAAGTTCTTTTGCCCTCGCAACGACATTCTTTATTCTTGCAGCACCGTCAAGCAGGCTGTATTCAGTATGAACATGTAAGTGAGTAAATCCCATAATCAGCCTCCTGTCACTCTCCTGAAGATATATATCTCGGCAAGAGCTATTCCTGTGCCAAGAATCATTCCTCCAAGGATATCAGTCGGAAAATGCACATAAAGATACATTCTCGAAAAAGCAATTATCAGGGCCAGTACCAGTGCGGAAATGCCCATTCTCCTGTCTGTATACATAAATCCCGTCGCCGCTCCAAACGAAGACAGCGTATGTCCTGACGGAAATGAATAATCCTTAGGTATTCCGGTAAGCATGTCAACACTTTCATTGATCCAGCACGGTCTTGGTCTCATGACAATATTTTTAAGAAACAGATTTCCGATAATCACTCCCGTAAGAAGAATAGCAAGTATCAGAAGTCCGTGTTTTTTGTATTTATTTGAAAAAACAATGAGCAGCGAAGCTCCGAGAATCCATATAAATCCCTTGTTGCCCAGCCTTGAAATGAAGGGAAGCACTGTATCGAGAAACCCGCATCTCATGTTCTCCTGTATAAAGTCAAGTATTGTAAATTCAAATCCCATAATTATTCCTTTTTGCTGTTATTCTAACACACAATGCAAAAAAACAGAAGACAGAATAAATCTGCCTCCGTTCGCAAAGTAAAAATCGAAATGTGAAATTTCATCAGTTAAGGGTTTCTCTGTTATCAAGAATAACTTCAGTCTCATCTATTTCCAGATCCTCAAGTTCAATAGGAGGCAGTTCGACAAGCGAAGTGATTTTCAGAAGAGTATCGCGCCACTTTGGATTAAGGATGCTTATGCTCTCGATATGGTATTTCCTCCTCATATCTTCTGTCAGAGCACTCATCGTATATGAGAAGATTCCAACTGTCTTCACATGAATCGAAAGCAGCCCCTGATGGAGTTCATCATCCACAAATATATCACATTCACCGAAAGCAATCATGCTTTCCTCATCAAAATTCAGAGTATAGTTTACCGACACCTCAATGTCAAAATCCTCTTCATCAATATTGTTCTCATATGAAATCTGCTGTATCATATAGTCTATAAAATCAAAATCCTTCACTTCGTCCTCCCTATTTTTTGTGTTCTCTGAGTGCATCGACAAATCCTCCGAGTCTCTTCCTTATATTCACCGGCCTGCCGCCTTCGCCTGTGAAACAGTGACTTGATTCACCCTTAGCACAAAGGACATCATCGCACCATATTTCATATTCCATGCCAAACTGAGCTGCAGAAATTCTGCCGGCGAAGACTCTGACCTCAAACGTGTCACCGAATCTGAGCGGATGGATATATCTTACGCTTACAGATACAACAGGACTTACAAGTCCTGTATCCTCAATTGATTTAAAATTGTATCCCAGAAAGTCCATCGCATGAATACGAGCCTCCTCCAGGTATCTCACATAATTTGAGTGGTGCACAATACCCATTTTGTCAGTTTCGTAATAAAAAACTTCTCTTGAATAACTAATCATTGTTTCCCTCCGTAATATATGGAACCTGGGCAGACGGAACCACCTGGCATGCAGGCTCTATATGCTGTTTCTGGTCATCAAAGAAAATATCCGCTCCGAAAGCCTCAAGTACACTAGTCTTGTCAAGACCGCCAAGAAAGAATGCTTCATCCACCCGTACATCCCACGCATCAAGAGTGCGTATGACTCTCTCATGGGCAGGTGCACATCTTGCAGTCACAAGAGCTGTCCGGATTGGAACAAGTTCAGGAGAGTATTTATTCTGTATTGTCGAAATCATCTTCAGAAACGGTGCAAAAGGACCTTCCGGCAGAGGATTTCTTGCATTCTTCCATTCATGTTCCGAAAAGGCATCAAGCCCCTCCTCTCTATATATCTTCTCCGCCTCATCCGAAAAAATTACAGCGTCACCGTCAAAAGCTATTCTTACAACATTGTCCCTGACCTCCTCATATCCTGAAGGAAAAATCAAACCTGCTGCAAAACCTGCATTAACTGCATCCTGCACATCCTCCGCATTGGCAGAAAGAAACAAATCAGTTGTAAATGATCTGAGATAAGGTCCGATTGGTGTTCCGCCAGAGAGCACTGCCCTCTTAATATCAATGCCGTAATGTCTGATGGAATTGAATATCCTCATACTCGTATCGGCACTGTTTCTTGATATGACAACCACCTCAGCAACCGGTTCTCCCTCAATCATCATGCTGGAGAAAGTGCTGCACAGCCGAAAGCCTGCTCCAGGCTTTAATATTTCATTTTCGTGCTCCTTCTGGTATTTCCTGTACGCCTCAAGACCATAAGTCTCAAATATTGCATTTTCCTCTTCAAGATTAAAAAGCGCTCTGCTCGAAATCCCAATAACCAGCTTATTCTCCATACTGTATGACATAATACACCAGCTTTCTCAATTAATTCAGGAATTCTTACGACCGAATATATCATATCACTAATCATGATAAAACTCAATCGGATGCATATAAAGATACTGCTTACCGGTAAAAGGTTAACGGCACAAAAAAAAGGTTCGCACATGCGAACCTGATGGTGAGACCACAGGGATTCGAACCCCGGACACACGGCTTAGAAGGCCGTTGCTC
>JAEDDI010000026.1 GCA_016293805.1 Bacillota bacterium
TTAAGACTGACGACAAGGTAACTCTTGTGCCGGATGTGAACAGGATTCACATATTCGATCCGGAAACAGAAGAGGTTATCTGTCAGTAGGAGTCCGTAAATTTAAAAGAGCAGAGACCTGTTTCAGGGTTTCTGCTCTTTATTATATGGCTTATTCCAGTGCAAGGTTTTCTTCCACATACTGCGTAAATATACCTACCACAGGGCTTTTGCTATCCTTCTTCCATACAGCAATAATCTCCTCAATTTCCGACTCACCTTCAAGAGGTATATACTTGATATCCTCCGATCAGAAGGCAGACAAGACAGAATCATTATCTACAGATCGCTTAAGAAGACATCAGGATATGCAATGTACAAGAAGGTTAAGACATCAGGGGCCACATACACTGTGACTAATACTCTGAATGTTAAGGGCAGCAGACTTGTTAAAGGCAAGAGATACTACTACAAGGCAAGGATTTACAAAGTGATCGACGGCTGGACGTACTACGGTCCGATGTTAAATATATGAGGGGTGAACTACTCGGCAATTGAATTACCGAGGATTACCGCTTGTTATCCTAAATAACCCGGGTATATATGTCCTTTTTGTGGAAGTAATTGACAAATAAGGGCAGGAGATATAGAATGGAATCAGGAGCCAGAGGATTATGGTATGTCCGATGGCTTAACCGAAAACTAATTAAAAATATTTGTTTAAGGCTACCCCTCTTTCGAGGAGTAGCCTTTCATTATCATATAATTCAGATTAATGATGGTGAATGTCAATGTATGTCAGGGCGGCAAGAATTACCAGCACAAGTGTCAGTATTTCCATTGTGTCCATAATACTCTCCTTTCCGTTTCCGGAAAGCATTCATCAGACTATCCTCGGGGGTCCTGATTCACTGAGGACAGTATAGCATAAATGGTAATATATAGCAATAATGGATTATATAGGTATTGAAGTGCAATTGAAGCCATAGGATTTGGTATATACAAATGAACATGGTTTGGTGGTATAATATTTCTGCGTGTTAATGAATAGTATCAGTAAGCGGTAGATAATATGACATCAGCATACAAGTGGAATGTAATAGGGGCGGCTGCAGTAGTTCTTCTGCTTGCAGCAGCATATATTCTGAGATTTCCGGCTGTTTTAGGAGATGCCGGAAGACTCGCAGGGATTATAAGGTCGATAATATTTATGGGCCTGTTTTCCGTGTGGGCAGTTTCTCTCAGAAACAGAGTGATACAGAAGCAGACAAGAAAGTATATGTCGCTGGCTTCGTTTTTTATTCTCCTGTGGTTTCTCACAAGGACTATCAAGTACAATATTGTACCGGAACTTCTTTTTCCTCATGCCGTAAGATATCTTTGGTATATATACTATCTTCCCATGGTGTTTCTTCCTCTTATGGGTCTATATATAGCCATGTCTGCGGGAAAGCCCGAAGGCTGGAAGGCGGACAGGAAGACGCTTCTTCTGCTGATTCCGCCGTCGGCACTTTTTACCATGGTCGTTACCAACGACCTTCACCAGTTTGTGTTTAGATTTCCTGATGATGACTATATATGGAAGCCTGCCGACTACAGCTACGAGGCAGGCTACTACATGGTTTTCGCATGGTTTTTCATCTGTCTTGTTACCACTTTTGTCATACTCTACAGGAAACGCAGAATAACCGGTTCAAGGGGCGTTGTCCTTATTCCGTACATACCTATGGCACTTCTCATTGTGTACAACGTAGTCTATACTGCGGGGTTTCCGTGGGTGAGGGTTCTGTTTGGAGACATAACTGCTGTTACATGTCTGATGTTTATCTCGTATATAGAGCTTTGTATGTTCTGCGGCCTTATACAGGCAAATACCAGATATATGGAGCTGTTTGACGCATCGACTGTCGGTATGCAGATTACAGATGAGAACTACATTGTGAAGCTTTCATCGCAGACGGCGAAGCATGTTTCCGGGGATGTTCTGAAGAAGACAGCATCAGGGCATGTGATGCTCGAGGGTGGATTCAGGCTTTCCGGTGCTGATATTACAGGAGGACATGTTGTATGGAGTGAGGATATCAATCCCCTGCTCGATGTTCTTCTGAAGCTGAAAGAGGCAGGAGAGGAGCTTGAGGATATCAACGGTATTCTTGAGGAAGAAAACAGGGTAAGAGCGCGTGAGGCACAGATTGCAGAGCAGACTGCCCTTTACAATATTATAAGGAGGGAGACTGCATCTCAGATAGCTGAGATGGAGAAGATGATCACAAGGACAGAAGAGGCTGAAAGTGAGGAAGAGAAGAGAAATCTTCTCAAGAGGATACTTGTTCTGGGCGTATACATCAAGAGGAGAAGCAATCTGGTGTTTCTTTCAGACAAGTCGCTGACCGTCGACTTCAGAGAACTTGAACTTGCGGTGAGGGAATCCATGTCAGGGGTAGAGCTCTGCGGTATAGTATGCAGCTTCGGCTCGGAAATAACGAGGCCTGTTCCGTGTGTCTATGCGATAGAAATTTATGACTTCCTTGAAAAGGTCATTGAGCGTTCCCTTGACAGCATGACTGCCCTTGCAGTCTACATCAGAAAAGAGGGAACGGGAATGGGGGTTACCGTCAGGACAGATTCCGATGCGGATTTTGATGACATGGAATCTGAAAGCGTTTCCGTATATTCAGATGAGGACGGCGAAAAACTTCTTGTTATAAAGACGGGAGGTGTGTGATACTGTGAGCAGATTAAAAAGAAACATGGTAAAAGAGGCAGTCGACAATCTGCCAAGCGGCGTATGTTTTTTTGACAGAAACGGTCTTGTCACATTATGCAACCACCAGATGTACAGGCTCATATATGACCTTACGGGACGGGATCTTCAGAGTTACAGGGACATATGCGAACTCAGGGAAGGATATTTTCCGTGCAGGAGAGAGGGCGATTTGTATTTAACCTGCGATGGCAGGGCCTGGAGGTTTTCCGAGGAGAAGATCAAGTCAAAGAAAGGCAGAACCTACATTCAGGTGACAGCATCTGATATCACGGAAATATACAGCAGGCAGAAGGAGCTTGAAGAAGACAACAGAAAGCTTGAAGAGTATGCAGTGAGAATGAAGCGTCTTTCTGTGAGCATCGCAGGCATGATTCACGATGAGGAAGTTCTCAATATGAAGATCAGAGTTCATGATGAAATAGGCAGGAGGCTGATTGCAACCAAGCAGTATCTTGTGAGCGAAGACCCTGCTGATGAGCCTGATTTATCCCACTGGAAGGGGGTTTTGCGCATGCTTCGCCATGAGAACGAGGAGGCAGGCGAAGATGATCTTCTCGCGGGATTTGAAGCTTCTGCAAAAGCCATCGGAATCCGCGTTATAACGTGCGGGTCGCTTCCTGAGAGCAGAAGGGCCGGCGGGATACTAAGCACCGCGGTGCACGAGTGCATGACTAATGCCGTGAGGCATGCAGGCGCAGACACCCTTTATGTCAATCTCGAAAAAGAGGGCGGCGTTATGACGGCCGAAATATCGAATAACGGGGCAGCGCCTTTATCTGAAATAGTTGAGGGAGGAGGTCTTTCTTCTCTTCGCATGCGTGTAACAAGACAGGGCGGAACGATGAGAATTGAAAGCTCGCCGGGGTTCAGACTGGTTATGTCTGTTCCTGATACGGACGGAGGTATTTATCCATGATTAAAACACTGATAGTTGAAGACCAGAGAATGATTCGAGAGATGATGGAAAGCTATATCCGCAGTACTTCAGGCTATGAGGTTGCAGGCACTCTCGCAGGAGCAGCGAAAGCACCGGGATTTTGCACAGGCAATGATGTGGATCTTGTCCTCATGGATGTGTGCACGGAAAACGGCGAGAGCGGGTTTTGTGCTGCGGAAAAGATCAAGGAAAGTCACCCCTCAATCAAAGTTATAATCGTGACATCCATGCTGGATGCGGGATATCTTGACAGGGCAAGAAAGGCGGGTGCCGACAGCATATGGTTCAAGGACAGAAGCAAGGAAGAACTTATGGATGTCGTCAGGCTGACTATGGAGGGTAAATCCGTTTATCCGGACAGAACGCCTGAAGTCAGGATAGGCGATGCTTCAAGCTATGATTTCACAGAGGCGGAGCTGAAGGTGTTAAGGCTTCTTGTGGAGGGCATGAGCTATAACCAGATGGCGCAGGCTCTTGGCATTTCCATGGAGACAGTTAAGACTCATGTGACAAACATGCTCAAAAAAACAGGATACAGCTCCAAGACAAAGCTCGCCGCAATGGTGATGAGCAACAGGCTCATCGTCAACGGATTCTGATAACTTAATTTGTATTTTTCACTCATCCGGGTAGTTCCCGGATGTTTTTTTGCTCTTTTCCCCCATACGGGTGATGTGTTTTTTTACCTGGTATTTTAAAATGACAGTAACTTGCAGGCGATATATATTGAAAGGAATGATGAATATGCCGGATATGAATAAAACAATCGAGCTTTACAGGCTCAAAGCGCAGATGCTTGATGAGGAGCTTTCTCCTGCCCAGAAGAAGCACTTCCTCGATACGGCAGCGTGGCTTGAGAGTATGAATTTTGCAACAGCGGAAGAGTCCATGGAAGCGATTAAGTCGACCCCATATTATCTTGGCGGGGCAGAGGCGATTGAGCTTGACGGAATCAATATGCGCATCAGAGCTATGGAGGAGATCGGCTACGATGATGTTGCTGCCATCCACAGGGAGAGGCTTGCGAAGTTTAAGGAGAAGGGCTGGCAGGAATACTGCTTCTCGCAGGAATGGATAGACGACTACAACAGGGCCGCTGAAGCGGAGAGAGTCTATGCACAGAGAAAAGAAGCCTTCGGGAAGGTTTTTTCTGCATATATCAGTGTGATTACGGCAGGAACAGATGATGATATGAAGAAGGCCGAAAAAAACATTTCGCATGGTCTTAGTGAACTTGAGGATCTGGGCACCTCATTTGAGGAGCTCATATCACTTGGCGCATTCAGAAGGCTTACAATGCTGACTGAAAAGGGTCTTGATAATTTCAGAGAGTTCATCGTGGATTTCAGAAAAGGGGTGCTTCCTGCGCATGATGATGCGACAGAGGCTGCGGCAAAGACAGGCAAATGGGTGAGGTCTCACAGAGGCGAGCTTGTTGAGGCAGGAAGAAAAGAGATATGGCACAGCGCCGCGTGCATTGCAGTCCCTTCTGATGATGCATACGGATATGACTACATATCTCTTCGGGAGGTGAATGAATAATGGCAAATATTCCGTCAGTACACGATTTTCTAAGTTCCTACCGCATGGCGTATGACCAGATTAAGGGATACGGAAGGGAAGAGACAAACAGGGCATACGAAAGGCTTCTCGATGTCGAAAACAGAACGGATGATATCGTAGAGGCGCAGCTTATTATGGAGAGGGAGCACCTGGTGCTTGATACTGTGATTGCAGACAACAGGGCCATTGCAAGAGAGTTTCTTGAGGCTGCAGACCCGGGATATGAGGTGACATCTGCAGTTACCATGGCGACAGTCGGGGTGTATGCTGATGCAAAGTCGCTCGACGAGATAACTTATCTTGGTGAAATATCCAAGGGCAGGACCTCAGACCTTGCTGTTCAGATTAGCGCCAAGGTTCAGCTGATGACGCAGTTTACATCTCTTTTCATTGCCTATGAGAATGCGAAAAGAAAGATACGCGAAGGTGACGCTCTCGCTGATAAACATGCTCAGTCGATGGTAATGACAAGGGAGAAGATAAGGAAGCTTTATACTTTCATGAAAGAGGATATGGGGCTTTCCTTTGAGATGATGGAGAGCACGCCGTTTTACAGAATCTCCATGCTCAATCCTTCGGGACTTGATGAGCTCTGGAGGCTTAAGATGGTTATGCATCCTGATAATATAGAGGGGATTAAATATATTCTGAAGGAGGAGATTCTTTCGGACAGGACTATGGAGGAAATTCTTCTTGCTCCTCAGGAGAAACCTTTTTACGGTATGATCAACTCTCGTCTTCATCCTGAAATACGCGAGGAATTTCAGAGGACTGCAGATGAGATGAATAAGGATATTGCGTTTTTTAAGAAAAACAGAGAAGAAGGAAGACCTGCTACTGCAGATGAACTTGCGGGCAGGATGGCGGATATGAATTCAAGGCTTTCGTCAGTTAATGTGAAGCCTCAGACGAAGGCGGGAAATGTCAGAACATCTTTTGGCAGTGCAGGATCATCCATAGCAAAGGATATTGCAAAGAGCGCTGCAAAGGATATAGGGAAGGGGCTTTTGAGAGGACTTTTCAGAAGGTAAAGGAGGACTTATAAAAGCGGCGAATGGGAAACCGCCAGCATGAGCGCAACAGGAAGCCTAATGCCTTAATAGAAAGCAGGGGACTGTCACTTAATGCGACAGTCCTTTTGTTACCAGCAGGTGGTTAATACCGGTTCAAGGTAGAAGAAATTCAAGTTCATATCCCCTATTCGGGGGATGCGGAAAAGATTCACATAATTTAAAATATCAGTATTTGAAGAGAGCTTAACGAGAAAGGAGAGAATATGCTAAAGAGTAAATCAAAGATACTTGCCATACTGCTAAGTATGGTACTTGTAATAGGAATGATACCTGCATCTGCGTTTGCGGATACAGTAGTGACAGAACTTAATTTTACATATGATGAGGCAGCATGTAAGATAGATACTTCACTTACAGAGGGTCAGGTCGATTCAGCAATAGGAAATAATTCATCACTGGATGAAACAGCCATGGCTAATTTCTCAGCGGACTTGGCGTATCTGGATCAGGGTACCTGGTATATTGTTGCAGATGGAACAAATCAGGTTTCTTCAGATAAGCAGTATGCTGTATTTTTCGGAGTGCGTCTGAAAGACGGGTATTCATGGCCTGAGGGAGTAAGCTCAGAAGATATGTCAGGTGTTAAGATTATGGTCAACGGCAAAGAATACAAGCCATCATCTGATTATGTATCTGCGTACCCGAATGGGTGGGTATTCATCTCATATATTCCTGATGGTCAGAAAAGCAAGATAGCGAAGCTTGAAGCCTCAACAGCAGCTCCGATACTGTACAAGACTCCATCATATGAAGTGACAACTGCCGGCGAAGGGTATAAGGTGTCTGTAGAAAACTGGTACAGTGGCCCGAAAATACCTGAACTTACCGGCGGCACCGTTATGGCACCAACCGATAAATTCCGTGAAGGTATTAAATATATGGTTGAGCTGAAGTTTACTGCAGATGAGGGATATTCATTTATCGATAAGCTGTCGGTCAGTGTTGCGAATTCATCCGGCTGGCGTATTGAATCACAGGATTCAAAGACTGTTGTTGCTTTTGTGTACATGGAATATGCCAAGCATGTACACAGCCCGGGTGACTGGGTGAGTGATTCGGGCAGTCACTGGAAAGTATGCTCTGTCTGCGATGAAAAGGTTGATACTGCAGTTCATACTGCAGGCAGCTGGATTGTAGACAAGGAAGCAACAGATGTGACAGAAGGAAGCAGACACATGGAATGCACAGTATGTCACTATGTAATGAAAACAGAAGTCATACCTGCAGGCAAGGTGTCGATTGAATCTGCAGAAGCAAAACTTTCCGCATCATCATATGCTTACACAGGTGCGGTTAAGAGACCTGTTGTAACAGTGAAAGACGGGGATAAAGACCTTGTAGAAGGAACAGACTTTGCAGTTTCGTATTCAAACAACAAGTATGTCGGAACAGCTAAAGTCACAATCAGGGGAATCGGAGATTACACAGGTGAAATAGTTAAGACCTTCAAGATCAACCCGTCAAAGGTGACTCTGAGCAAGGTGAGCAAGGTTTCTTCAGGCAAGTTTAAGGCAACATGGAAGAAGCACAGCACGCAGACTACAGGCTTCCAGGTACGCTACAGTACATCGAGCACATTTAAGACTTACAAGACTGTTACTGTATCGGGTAAGAGCGCTGTATCAAAGACAGTAAGCAAGCTCAAGAAGGGCAAGAAGTACTATGTGAAGGTGAGAGCGTACAAGACCGTTAACGGTACCAGGTACTACGGAAGCTGGTCAGCTGTGAAGTCTGTGAGGGTATAGTCAACCTGTTATAGGTGGATTGTTAAAAACTACGGAGGAAATATCATGATAGGAACAAAGAGAAAGTACAGGCTGCTCAGCATTCTGCTTAGCTTAATGCTGGTGGTTGGGCTGATGCCGACTATGAGCATGACAGTGTTTGCAGAAGATACCCGAACACAGGTTAATCTCGTCGAAGGTACTTCACCGGACTTTACACCGATATTTGGACAATCTATTGATTCAATAAGACCGGAAATAACTGTCACAACAGGCAGTCCCGCACATTTCGAAGACAATTATTGGCGTAAATATGATGAGGCAACAGGTCAATACAACAAAGTTGAGAGTGGGTGTTTCACCAAGGGCAAATGGCGTTATTACGCTAAGGTCAAAATAGACGGCGAGGGAAATAATACTCATGCATTAGCTAATGGTGTGGTCATAAAAGTTAATGGCGTACAGTGGGATAATATTCAGGGCATTCATGGGCTTGACCACGGAGAATTTACTCTACAATATGTTAAGTCACCTGTTTTTGAGGTTGATCCTTCCAATTCACAAATAATAATATTTAATGCCGACAATACAGATTTGGGTGACTATTTGATTGCGGGCACTTCGATTACGTCTGTAAATCTGGCGGATAGCGTTGAAGGCGGTACGGCACCGTATTCTTTTAATAAACTATCAGGACCTGAATGGATTGACATATCATCTTCGGGAGTGGTAACTGGAACGCCAACAGCAGCAGATGCAGGTAACAGCAAAGACCTGGTATTTAGAATTACTGATAAAAACGGCACTACAGCAGAGGGAACACTTATAGTACCTTATGTTCATAATGTGCGTACGACAATAAAAAAAGTTGAATGTACATCACCGGATTATACGCCTGTATATGGTGAGAAGGTTGATTCAATCCAGCCGAAATTAACAGTTACTGAGGGTGCTCCGGCTTACATTGAACCCAACTGCTGGCGAAAATATAACGAAGAAACAAGAAGTTGGGAACCAGTTAAAAATGGAGTATTTACTGAAGGAAAGTGGAAATACAGTGCTGTTGTCAGAGTTGACGGTGAGAATAATAAAACCCACGTGTTAAGCGAGGAAACACGGGTGAAAATCAACGGTCAGGATTGTGAAGTGTTTCCAAAAGCATATATCTATGATGAGAGATCTTTAATATATATAAAATCTCCGGAATTTGAAGTAGAAGTGCCGGAGTCATTGACCGGAAATGTAAGCCTTTCCAAGGCATATTACAATGATCCTGTTAATCCTGTTCTGTCAGACAATCTTAAGACTATGAACAAAAGCGGCAAGCTGAGCTTTAAGTGGCAGAGAAGCGATGACGGAACAGATGGGTTTAAGGATATAAGCGGTGCTGCAAATCAGGCGTATTACCCGAGCACAAGTGATGTGGGCAAATATATCCGTGTTGTCATCACGGCGGATGGATACATCAGCTCCGTTATAAGCAACAGCATGGAGGTAAAACAGGCTCTCATCAACTTCGAAAAGCCTGTTCAGCCGGCCCTGTCATATGATGCTGCAAACGGATTAACAGTAACAAACGCAAAAGCAAATCAGGAGTACCTGGTGACATATAACAATAATGACCCTTCAAACTGGTCATCTGCAGTAAAGCCGAATGCAGACGGCAGTCTCAAGCTGACAGCCGACACCGGTACTACCGTGTATGTTCATACTCGTGTTGCAGAAACGATATATAAGCCTGCAGGCAGATTCTCTGATTACAACAGTATATATACCGGAACTCCTACTTATCTCGTAAGTTTTGATATCAACTATTCAAAACTTACATTAAAGGAAGGAGAGGCTGTTAAACTTACTGCATCACCTGTTCCGGCAGACGCTTCTGCATGGAAAAGCTCTCCGGGAGTGCAGTGGTATGTCAACGGCGGAGCTGCAAAGCTGTATAAAGACGCAGCGTGTACGCAGGAATACAACAGGTATTCAGACGGATATTATGAAAGCGTATATCTGAAAGGTATAAGTCAGTCGAACTGGTTCACTGCCGGTGCGGAGAGAACCATAAGCGGAGGCATACCGACAGTAAAACAGATGACTGTGGCTGTGACAGACGCAGACGGATACTATACTCCTGAAAGGCTTGCATTACCTGATGTGACTTTGGCTCCGGGTGAAAGCGTTACTGTTGATATCAGCTCTTATCCTGATCCGTCAAAAATTGAAGGAAGCCTGACATTTACAGCAAAATCAGGCAATCCTGCAGGTACGCTTACACTTACGCCTGCAGAGAACAATACAAAACTTAAGATTGAAGTTCCTAAAGATGCGAAGTCAGGCAAATATACATATGATGTGAAGCTGAACGGTGCACTGATAAATACAAACGTATGGAGTATCAGTGTGGCTGAAAAGAGTGTTCCTGTGGAGAGCGTTTCCGTTCTGATCCCTTCTGTTACGCTTGCTCCCGGCAGCAGCCTTAATCTGACAGCTGTTGTCAGTCCGTCCAATGCCACAGACGGTAAAACCGTAACATGGAGCCGAAGCAGCGGAAGCGACAAGATCAGCGTTGACAGCACAGGCAAAGTAACCGTTAACGCCTCTGCATCAGATGGAACTGAAGCAGTCATCAAGGCTGAAGCAGGCGGCAAATACGGAACATGCATCGTAAAGGTTAAAGTTCCGGAGTATACCGTTAATGTGAAAAACGGCAAGGCATATTCAAAAGGTGTACAGCTAACTGCGGCCAAAGCAGGCACTGTCATCAGTCTTGCTGCCGATGCTGCTCCTTCCGGTCAGATGTTCAATAAATGGGAGATTTTAAGCGGCGGAGATATCATTGATGACATAAACAATGAAAACGCATCATTTACTATGCCTGATGAAGATGTGGAAATCAGAGCCACATATGTGGATGAACATGTGCATGATTACACGACTGTAACAACCAAAGCGACAGCAACCAAGAACGGATCTTCTGTTTCAAAGTGCTCCGTATGCGGCGATGTTATATCAAGGACGATCTACTATCCGAAGACTGTAAAGCTTTCAGCTTCAAGCTACAGCTATACAGGCAAGGTTAAGAAGCCGTCTGTAAAAGTCATCGATGCAAATGGAAAAGAGATTTCCTCAGACAGCTATACTGTATCCTATGCAAAGGGACGAAAGTATGTCGGAAAATACAAGGTTACAGTTACCTTTAAGGGCAACTATACAGGTTCAAAGTATACTTACTTCAAGATCAACCCGTCAAAGGTGACGCTGAGCAAGGTGACTAAAACTGCTTCAGGCAAACTCAAGGCAACATGGAAGAAGCACAGCACACAGACTACAGGCTTCCAGATACGCTACAGTACATCGAGCACATTTAAGACTTACAAGACTGTTACTGTATCAGGTAAGAGCGCTGTATCAAAGACAGTAAGCAAGCTCAAGAAGGGCAAGAAGTACTATGTGAAGGTGAGAGCGTACAAGACCGTTAACGGTACCAGATACTACGGAAGCTGGTCAGCTGTGAAGTCTGTGAGGGTATAGTCAACCTGCAATAGGTGGAAACATACATATATTAAGAGTGCCGGCTATCCGGCACTTTTATATTTCACAATGTATTTTTGTTTTCCTCCCCCAGACGGGGGATGTGTAAAATGTTCTGATATTTTAAAATGTCAGAAGGAGAACGGAATAATTATCGTTATTACATAGTTTAAAAAGGAGGAAAAAGGATGAAGAAGGCTTTAAAATTTCTTTTAGTTCTTTCGGTATTTGCCGCATTTCTTATAGGTGCAAGTACAATGGCAATGGCAGAAAATCCGAATGAAAAGAAAGTGACAATTGGCGACAGCGAAATTACAATAACATCTGATAAGGGGTTTATGGTACCTCTTCCAGGCAACACTAATGCAGGTGTTGAGGTAACATTCCAGATTACAAGTAAAAATTCACCAATCACTGAAGTAAGTGTATGGGATGATTATGCGTATTACAATTCCAATTCCAAATCAGTCACTTATACACATAAGTACAATTATATGGATGTTGAGTCTAATGTGATGAAAATCACGCTTAAAGATGGTTCAAGTGCGGAAATTTTATACTCTCCGATTATACTTCCTGCATCATACCTGTCAGGGGATATTTCATTGAAGACTGACCCTGCAGGACTTGCAATAGAAGCAAGTGGATACAAGGTAAAGAACGGCCCTGAGTATCTGATTGCAGTGTATAAGGATGCGGCAAGAACCAAGTTTATTAACTCGTACTTTGCAAAGACAGAGGGAGGTCCTGTATCAATTCTGAAGAAGAACAATTCATGGTACAAGCCGAACACCAAGTATTATCTTTCAATCTATCCGGTTAACTACTATATGATAAACGGAAAAGAAAAAATGCTGCAGGGGAATCCTACCAAGAGAACTATTCAGACTTCACCTACAGTAAATCCTGTTATCAAGTCTGTAAAGATTTCAAATGTTAAGGTTAAGGCATATCGTCCTAATCCACTCAGCACGGTAGTCAGGTACAAGACAACATACAAGATGACAATCACTCTTTCGAAGAAGGCATCTAACATCAAGGGAATCAAGGTTAAGGCAGGACTCGGTGAATACACTGCCAAGGGTACAGGTAAAGTCTTTACTATAAACTGTGTAAATGATTCAGGCGTAAGCTACAAGGGTACTAAGCAGAAACTGAAAGTTATGACTTACAGCGCAAGTGCATCATACGGATATGCATTAAGCGGCCAGACTAAGTACAAGACTTACACTATAAAGAACGGAACATATTGATTCGGAAAGGCCTGAAGGCCACTGTCATTAAGTTGATTACATACAGCAGGTTGAATTGAAACTGAATTCTTCCTGCTGTTTTTAATTTTTCTGCTGAAATCCAAGGCAGGTGATGACGGACTTATCAAGCTTATAGCTGAAGTAGTTAAGGCGGAAGAATCAGAAGTAGTCGTTGATCTTAAGCTTGTTACAGCAAAGGGTACTGTATCTGATTTCAAGGGCGGTAATGTAAGAGTTACCATAGCAGTTGATAAGGAGCTTCAGAATGATAATCTTGTATGCGTATACATCGATTCTGAAGGTATCTACTATAAGGTTGATGGTACTCTCAACGATGACGGCACATACACATTCGTAACAGGTCACTTCTCAACATACGCTGTTATGGATAAGGCTGCAGCTTACAGGGTCATAGCTGACCAGTTTGCGGAAATCAAGGCTTCAAGTTAAAGGTAAGGGATACATCAGGCTTTCATGGAGCAGGAAGGCAAGGAGCTTCCAGCGCATTGAGAATTCACAGCTGGATGAAGGGATATATCTGCGTGGTGTTCCCGATTGCTCTTGTGATTGTAATCTACTGCATTATAAGCGGATACCTTATATAATTCACAGATAACATGGAGAAGAGACGATGCCCCGGCATCGTCTTTTCTGTTATTGTGTTAAATATCCCTTCTTGACTGAAATTAAGTAAGAAAGTAGAATATTTATGGAAATTTATGCTATATAACTTCAGAAAGGAGAGATTCTGACAAAATGATAAAAAGTAAGAAATGGATAAGTATAGTACTGACTCTGCTGCTTGTTCTTGCGATGATTCCCGCTTCATCTGCATCTGCTTCAGAGAAGGTGACAAGTACAGACGGCAACTGGGGAATACTTGCCGACTACTATAACAAGACATGCACTATCTACGGATATTACGGCAGTGAGGCCAATCTTAAGATTCCGGAAACAATTGACGGACTCAAAGTTACCAAGTACATTCTTTCAACAGGCGGAAATTCCTGGACAAACAACTACAAGAACAGAAAAGCAATTGTAACTGTTGAAGTTCCGAATACTGTAACAGAGCTGGGATACGGATCCTTTGCCAGTCTTCCAAATCTGAAATCTGTAACAATTCCGTCATCAGTAAAGACTTATGGAGAGAGTCTTTTAGCGGACTGCACATCACTTGAAGAGTTTACACTGCCTTCGCACATGAAACAGGTGCCGGCCGCAATGTTTGCAGGATGTACATCTCTTAAGACTGTCACTTTGCATAACGCAGTCACATCTCTTGGAGACAGTGCGTTTGCAGGCTGTACATCTCTTAGGAGCATCAAGCTGCCTTCAAAACTTAAGACCATAGGCTATAACTGCTTCGGAGTCCGGTTCACTGACAAGTGCGGTCTTGAAAGCATATCAATTCCAAATACTGTTACATCTATTGGGTCAAGGGCATTCATATCGTGTGAGAATCTGGCTTCCGTAAAGCTTTCAACCGGCCTGACAAAGATAGACAGCAATACATTCGAAGGATGCACAAGCCTCAAATCTATCACAATTCCGTCAAATTGCAAAGAGGTAAGCTATGAGGCATTTTATAACTGCGACAATCTGACAACTGTGGTAATAAGAGGCAATGCAAAGCTGCCGGGATACAAGGGACCGTTCACACCGTCAGCTCTTCTTACCATATATTCGGCATCAGCTGAAACACAGGTAACATCCTACTGCAAATCACAGGGCGTGGCATGGAAATCCCTCAACCCGCCTAAGTTCACATCAAAAAAGAGAACTGCGACAACAGCCACACTGAAATGGTCAAAGGTGTCCGGTGCGACAGGCTATAATGTATATATGAAGACAGGAACCGGCTCGTACAAGTTTGTCAAGACAACTACAGCTCTCAGCTTTAAGAAAACCGGTCTTAAGAAAGGCGTAACCTACCGGTTCTATGTGACAACTCTCAAGAAAGATGACCTTGATCAGACTATCGAAAGTAAAGCTTCAGCTGTTTACAAGACATATCTGAAGAAGTGATTTAAAAAAGCTCTCCGCTGCGGAGGGCTTTATTTTATGCGGATCTGAAGCAAGGTCAGCTTTAAGTAAGAAACCTCCTGTGCTACATTAAATGCGCTTCCCCAACCGCATTATGTAACAAGGAGGTAATCTATGAAAGACAGTAATAGTTTAACACATACATCATGAAAAGGAAAGAGTTCTCTTGTAATCTTTGACAGACATGCATATTGTAAACAGCCGGATATGTTAGGGAACAGCTTAAATGATCAGATGAGCCTGATGGGGTACATTGACCCGTTTGCTGGAGAAAAATGAATCTTCAGGTTCACCCGGGGCCCTTTATAGGGGTATAAACAAACTACCGGCTGAGCCGGTAGTTATGATTATTTATTGATTGCTTCTTTAAGAGCCTTGCCTGCCTTGAAAGCAGGGGCCTTGCATGCCGCGATTGTAACGGCTTCACCTGTCTGCGGGTTCTTGCCTGTTCTTGCGGCTCTCTGTCTTGTTTCAAATGAGCCAAAACCTGCAATCTGTACTTTTTCTCCTGCTGCAAGAGCGTTTTCTATCGCGTCAAACAGTGCATTTACTGCTGCCTGTGTATCCTTTTTTGATACTCCGCATTTTTCTGCAACGATGGCAGTTAATTCGGTTTTATTCATATTCAGATTCCTTTCTTGAATGTTTCTGGATGTAGTATAAGTTTTACCAAGGCATATTATATCATATATTGACCTTTTTGATGAAAAAAATGAGCATTTGCTGAAAAATACTCATTTTATGAAAAGTTTTAAAGAAATTTACTGTATATTGACCCTGTTATATATATGCTGTACTTATAGATGAAGAAATTATTGATGATGAAAAAGATGCTCCGTCGGCAATGGGTGAAGCACAGGCTGAACCTGAAAACAGGGGAGTTCAGACAGGTGATGTTACTGACATGTATATTTGGTTAACTATCTTCGGTGCTGCTCTTGTATCAGCTGCTGCTGTTGCAGGCACTTCAAGAAGACGTAACGAAAACTAATTATTGCAAATTTGAAAAGCTCTTAAATGAGCAGCCTCTAAGCAAATAACCTTTGCAGAACAGGTCTCTTGTGAGGCCTGTTTCTTTTTGTCTTCCGGAAGTAAATACATGTGGCAGTTCCCGTTATTCATATGATATATTATTTATGGCAATTAAAACCTTCATCAGGTTAATTATAGAAGACGGGGACTTGCGAATGAAAACAAGACTGATTAATGATATTAACCTCCTTATAGTCTGCGCCGCCACAGGCGCCGCAGCTGGACTTGTGCTCTGGCTGTTTCTGAGGACAGTGCACCTGGGAACATTTCTTATATGGGAATACATTCCGGATATTACCGGAAACCCATCCATATACACAGTATGTGCATGCGTTCTGGGCGGGATTGCCACAGGACTTTTCAGAAAGCGTTTCGGTGATTATCCGCAGTCCATGAAGGCTGTGGCAGGAACAGTAAAAAAGACAGGGACATATCCCTACCGCAAACTGGCTGTAATTCTGCCGGCTGCTTTGCTTCCTCTCATATTCGGAAGCAGCGTAGGCCCCGAGGCCGGCATGGCCGGCATCATAGTGGCACTCTGCATGTGGGTGAAGGAGAATGTGTCCTTTGCAGGTGAGAGTGCGGCTGCATATTCAAGGATAGGAACTGCAGTATCGCTTTCCGTTATGTTTTATTCACCGCTTTTCGGTTTCTTTTCTGCCGTCGAAAACGAGGAGAGGGCAGAAGAAGAGATGTCTAAGACATCAGCACTGATGCTGTACGGAATATCCGCTGTATCTGCTGTCGGAACAGTTTCTGCACTGAACAGCATATTCGGCAAAGTATCAGAAGGCTTTCCTGAATTCGAGGCGTCTCAGCCTGATGTGCATGATTTTATGATGGCTGCGGTATACCTTGCCGCCGGTATTCTCCTTGGTCTTTTCTTTGAGAAGAGTGAATTGTTCCTTGAAAAGGTATATGCAAAGTTTCCGCCTGCTGCAGGCGAAGCCTGTGCAGGTCTTGTGCTTGGCATAGTCTGTACATTTGTTCCTGCAGTGCAGTTTTCAGGTGAAGACCAGATGGCGGTACTTATAACTGAGTATTCATCATATGTGCCTGCTGCGATGATAGGACTTGCATTTCTAAAAGTTATACTTACAAACATGTGCATATGTTTCGGTCTTAAGGGAGGCCATCTGTTTCCTCTCATATTTTCTGCAGTGGCTCTCGGCTACGGAATATCACTTATGGTGTTTCCGGGAAGTTCAGACCATGCGGTGTTTGCTGCGGCAATAGTTACTGCTTCAACTCTGAGTGTATCGATACATAAGCCTGCTGCTGTAACATGCCTTATGTTCCTGTGCTTCCCTGTAAGAATGGGAATATGGATATTTGCGGCATCTCTGATAGCAGGTCATATGACAGGAAGAAAAACCGGAAGCTGATCCCGTGAAACCGCTGTACAGAGAGTTTTCCCAATCCTGCCTGATTGCCCGACAGCACATTTGTATAGACAACTAAATGACTTACAGACCCCTGTTCATGGGGTCTTTGTTATTTTTTATACCCTGTATATATAAATTGGGTGTAAACAGGAAAAATATTTATCATAAAACATCTGAATGCTAATCAATTGTTTCTTGAGGATAAAAAGAAGAATATGATAAAATGTATTTACCGACAATTAAGTAAATCACCATTCATTTTAGTTTCTAATCCGCATGTGCAGCAGCGGTTTAAGATAAAAAGTTATTGTTAATATAGAAAGGTTAATAATCATAAATATTTCTGCACTCGAATCAATATATGACTGCTGAATAACGCATTTTAAGGTATGCGTTAATCCTGCAGCAGCATTTATTAAAAAAGTTCCTTCAGGTGGAATTCGGTGAACCTTTTTCTAAACTTTCCCCCTCATTATATATGAACAGCGAAAATAAGGGGAATATTTTACTCATATACTTTCAATAATGTGTATAACCTTATTGAAGGTATATTGTGGGATATGGTAGAATATAGGTTGCCAAGATAAGTAAATTATTATTCGCATTATTTCGCTTTTAAGCCGCATGTGCAGCAGCGGCTTAAGATAGATACGTTATTGTTTTGAATTGAAAAGAAGGAGGAACTAACGAAAGCTAAAACATCCGAAAGGATGTGACAGAAAGCTAGAGGGCCTAAGGTTTTGACAGGGATTAACCTGTTAAAGGTAAGGCAGCCAGCTGCCCATTATGGAATGTTAATGGGGAAGAATGAAAAAACACAAAACAATTAAAAAGGTGTTTGCCATTTTAATGGCACTGTCTGTAATTTTCTCATACAGTGTTGTTGCAATGGCAGTAGCTGTTGAGCCTGAAAGTCAGAAGCAGATTGGCAAGTATTTTGAAGCAAATGACACTACTGGTGCGCTTGCAACAAGTACTAGTCTTGAAGCAGGTTATACACAGCAGAGCTATGCTAATGGTCAGGTTCTTGTAAACAAGACTATTGCAGGTACTGACACTGAAAACGTCTTTGACGTAACACTTGAGGTTATTACTAAGAACAGAATAGAAAATCAGAATATCACAGAGGATGCTGCAGTTGTGCTTGTAATTGATGTCTCTGGAAGTATGAATTACAAAAGATTATCAAGTGCAAAAAAGGCAGCTCAGAGCTTTATAAACACCTTTGGCGCTGGAGAGGAAGGCAGTAAACATAAAATTGCTATTGTAAAGTTCAGTGGGACAGCGACGACTGTTCAATCCTGGACCTCTGCTGCTAATTTAGTTACTAATAATTCAAATACTCAGTGCAAAGCTATCAGTAATTTATCGGCTGGAGGAGGAACAAATCTTGAGTCAAGTCTAGTTCTTGCAAATAATCTTTTAGGTACTAGTTCAGTCTCAAATATTTCAAATAAAAATATAATTGTTCTCACTGACGGTGAACCTACTTATGGACTTAGTAGTCGCAGTATAGAAGATGGCACAAAATCTGTAGGAAAAATTGGTAACATTATAGGAGACGGATTTGAAGGAAACTCCGATACTCATAAAATTCATACTAATGTTGAGAGTTTCTCAGAAACTCTAATTAATTCCGGAGTTTCATTATACGGTATTTTCGTGGGAGCAGATAAAATAAACTGTTATCGTGGATGTCCAGTCAATGGAATGGCTGGGAAAACGTGGCTTTCGACAAAATGTGGATTTACTTCATATAGCACATCAGATACAGATTTAGATAAGTTAAGCAGTATTTTTGACAGTATTTCAGAACTGATTAAATTGCAGGCGGAAGCATGGATTCTGACAGATCCGATGGGAGATTATGTTGATTTTATCGACTACAATGGTACTGTTCAGAAAGATGGTTTGAACTATTTAAAATCTGAAGACACAATATCCTGGAATTTACGTCAGGCAACACCTGAATATAATAAAGACGATGAGACATATACTTACAATCTTTCATACAGGATTAAGCTTGACACATTAAAATCCGGATACCAGGCCGGCACCGAATACGCAACAAACAAAACTACATCTCTGACATATATTATTAAGAATGATGCCACTAAAGAGGTAAAAGCTGGTACAGCATACTTTAATGTTCCTTCGGTAAAAGGGTTTGCAGGCAATCTCAGCTTTACAAAAGTAAACGAACTTGAAAAGCCTATGACAGGTGTTACATTTACTTTAACAGCAAAAGATGATTCTAGTTTTGTGAGAACTGCGACAAGTTCTGTGGAAGAAAAGGATGGAGATAATGTAGTTGTAAGTGCAGGTACAGTCTCATTTGAAAATATTCCTTCAGGACATGAATATGTTCTTCATGAAGTGGCCGCTCCTGCAAACTATGTTGCTGCAGCAGATAAAAATGTTACAGTATCATACGGCAATGTTTCAGCTCCTATCGATGATGGCAAAATAGAAAACGTTCCTGATACTACAGATATTACTGTTAGAAAGGTTTGGTCAGATGGAGATAACCAGGATAATAAGAGACTTGATTCAATTCAGGTTCAGCTTTATGCAAACGGTAAAGAAACAGGTGCGCCTGTTGAATTGAATGCCGGTAATAGCTGGTCTCATACCTTCACTAATCTTCCAAAAGCTGCAGATGGACAGGCAATCAAATATACTGTAGATGAAGTAACCGTTCTTCCTGAGGGATATACTAAGAGTGTTGATGGATTCATCATCACAAACAGCTATACTCCGGAAACAACAACAGTATCCGGCCATAAAACATGGGTGGGAGATGAAAGCAAAGAAGTTGTAGAAGAAGTTCCTTCAGATGACAATAAGGATGCAGGCGGAGCAACAGTTCCAGAAACTAGGACTGTTGTAAATCCATCAAGACCTAGTTCGATAACAGTTAACCTTTTAGCTGATGGCAAAAAAATAGATGATGAAACAGTTACCGCTGAAGATAACTGGAGCTGGTCATTTACAAATCTTCCTGTTTACAATAACGGAAAGAAAATTGTTTATACAGTTACTGAAGATACTGTCAAAGATTATGTAACTTCAATCTATGGCTACAACATCACTAATACTTATTCTCCGAATAAAACAAGTGTTACTGTAAATAAAGAATGGAAGGATAACGGCAATCAGGATGGAATAAGACCTGATTCCATAACCGTAAAGCTTTTTGCAGATGGCGTTGATACTAATAAGACTGTTGAATTAAACAAAGATAATAACTGGCAGGCTACTTTTGCTGATCTTGATGCAAGAACTGAAGAAAGTAAGGCTGAAACAACTATAAGTTATACAGTTGAAGAAGTATCTATTGAAGGATATGATTCAAGCATATCGCCTGTATCAGGTGGATTTACCATCACTAATACTCATACGCCTGCTACAACAGAAGTTAAAGTATCTAAAACATGGGATGATAATGATAATGAAGCCAACGCAAGACCTAATTCGGTAACAGTTAGACTTCTTGCAGACGGTGTTGAAACAGGAAAGACTGTTACTTTAACCGAAGGAAATGGATGGACTGATTCATTTACCGGTCTTGCTAAAAATGCAAATGGTAAAGAAATCGCCTATACTGTTGCTGAAAATGCCGTAACAGACTATACTATGACAGGAAATACCTTTGAAAAAGAAGAAGGCGTATTTGTTATAACAAATAAGTACACACCTGATACAAAGAACATTACTGTTAAGAAGGTATGGAATGATGCTGAGAATAAGGATAATATCAGACCTGATAAAATTACAGTAAGCATCAAGAATGGTGAAGAGACAGTTGCAACAAGAGACATTACTGCAAAAGACGGATGGACATATACATTTGAAAATCTTCTTAAGCGTGAAGCAGGAAAGGAGATTACATATAAAGTAGAGGAAAGTCCTGTTGAAGGTTATACTTCAAGTGTTTCAGTTGATACAAACGGAGACTTTATCATAACAAATACACATACTCCGGAAGAGAAACCTCCTGTAACACCTATAATCCCTCCATTTACTCCTGAATCAGTATACACTGTAACATACATGGACGGTGTTGATGATGAAGTAGTATTTGAAGATCAGTCAACAACTAACCTTAAAAAGGGTGATAAAACTCCTGCATTTAATGGTGAACCGGTAAGAGAAGGATACAAGTTCATCGGATGGTCACCTGTAGTAGCAGAGACTGTAACAGGGGATGCTGTATACTACGCTCAATGGGAGAAGCTTCCTGAAGAACCATCTGTTGTTGACCCAAGCGGAGATAACGATCCGATTGATGATGGCAAGGACATCGATGCACAGCCAAATGGTGATGCAGATACAGAAGCTAAGGGCGTTAAGACTGGAGATGAGACTATGCTCGCTATGTGGGGAGCACTTGGACTTATCGCTGCACTTGGTCTTGGCGGAACTTTAGTAATAGGTAGAAGAAGAGAAGAATAATCGCCTTTATTCTTTTGAGACACATAAAGCCGGCAATGCCGGCTTGTGTCTTTTTTTGTCTTGTTTCCCTTGAATATGGCCCATCACATTGTGTTTGAGTATAAGGTTCATAGTCAGAAATGATTCTGCAGTCGAATCAATGAACATCCGCATTAGTATAACAGCTGAAGAACGCCTTTCGAGGTACATAAGGGTATACAACAGTTATTACAAAGGTTCCTTCAGATAGAATTCGTTGAACCTTTTTCTAAACTTTCCCCCTCATTATATATGAACAGCGAAAAAAAGGGGAATATTTTACTCATATACTTTCAATAATGTGTATAACCTTATTGAAGGTATATTGTGGGATATGGTAGAATATAGGTTGCCAAGATAAGTAAATTATTATTCGCATTATTTCGCTTTTAAGCCGCATGTGCAGCAGCGGCTTAAGATAGATACGTTATTGTTTTGAATTGAAAAGAAGGAGGAACTAACGAAAGCTAAAACATCCGAAAGGATGTGACAGAAAGCTAGAGGGCCTAAGGTTTTGACAGGTATTAACCTGTTAAAGGTAAGGCAGCCAGCTGCCCATTATGGAATGTTAATGGGAAGGATGAAAAGAAAAAAATTAATTGGAAAAGCATTTGCAGTTGTGATGGCATTGTCTGTAATCATGATGTTTAATGTTTCAGCATTCGCAGACACAGCTCCGGAGACAAAGTATACTCCAAATGAATACTATTTTGTAGGTGAGTCTGAATTAGCAGGTCTTCCTGCTGTAGACGGCTATTACTGGACAAAGCAGTTGGTTTCAGAAGGCAGATACGACACTGAAAATCCTATCTGCGGAATACCAGAACACCAGCATTCGTCAGCGACAGAAGCAGACTGTATGGGGTATGAGCTTTCTTGCAATACTGAAGAACATATACACTCATCAGCATGTGCATCTTCATCACTGGTATGTGGAGTAGCAGAACATGAACATAGTTTTAGCTGTTATTCCCTTCAACTCACTTGTCAAATTGAAGAGCATAACCATACACTTGACTGTATTAAAGGGTTTAGAACTGTTTGTGGCAAAGAATATCATCAGCATAATCACTTACAGGGCTGCTACTCTCCAGTTGTATCATGTGGCAGTGCACATCATACAGACAGCTGCTATTCATGCGAAAAGCCCGAACATACTCATTCCACATACGGAGGAGCGTGCTATACTAAGAAATCTTGTGATATACTAGAACATGTTCATTCTGCAGAAGCAGGATGCTATAACTATATCGAAGCTCAGTACAAGGTTATGCTTCTTAAGAGTGGTGATGATCAGGCTAACAATGGTAATGAATGGCTTGTTATCAAGGTTAAGGTTAACTGTGCTGACGGAAAGACAAACGCAGCAGGAGTTGATGTTCATCTTACAGCAAACGATTATACAGAGGGAAATGCTTCCATAAAAGTACTTGAAAAGGATGCAACAACCGGTCCTGATGGACTTGCAACTTTCAAGATTTCAAGTACATATGACAAGGCTTCAGTAACTGTTGACGGCAAAAGTGTTGTCAATGGAGCTAGAGTTGGCTGGACTGTTGGAAAATGGAATGTAACATATAACTATACTATGCCTGAGCATAAATGGATTGAAAGTGCATCAACAGCAACATGTACAGAAAGCGGCACAGCAGACAGAAAATGCAAGTGTTGCGGTGCACAGGAAACTATTGAAAAGGAAGCACTTGGTCATAATCTTAAAGATGTAGACGCTTTAGATCCAACCTGTGAAACAAAGGGACATAAAGCAGGTAAAGTATGCCAGAGAGCCGGCTGTACATATACAGAGGGCATGGAAGAAATAACTGCACTCGGCCATAAATATGATGCCGGCAAAGTAATCAAGGAGCCTACTTATACTGAAAAAGGCATCAAGAGGTACACATGTACAAACGACTCAAGGCATACATATGATGAACCTATTGACGAACTGACTTCAGAAGGCGAAGGTGAGATTGTTACACCTGGCCCTGGCGGAGATGGCGAAATCATTCCACCTGGTTCTGGCGGAGATGGCGGGATTATTACACCTCCAATTCCTAATCCTGGTCCAAGCGGTGATACTGATCCTGTTGTTCCGGGAACTCCGGATACACCTGATGACCCGGGACAGGTTGATCCAAGCGGTGATTCAGAACCTGCAGATGATGGAAATATCGATGCAGAACCGGAAGGTGATGCAGCTGAAACTGCAGATACTGACGCTGAAGACAGCGAAGCTAAGGGCGTTAAGACTGGAGATGAGACTATGCTCGCTATGTGGGGAGCATTAGGACTTATCGCTGCACTTGGTCTTGGCGGAGCTTTAGTAATAGGCAGAAGAAGAGAAGAATAATCGCCTTTATTCTTTTGAGACACATAAAGCCGGCAATGCCGGCTTGTGTCTTTTTTTGTATGTGTACCTTGAACCGGTTAATACCCCTTTTGCGGTAGCCGGCAATGCCGTCTATTATATTCCCTTGCAGCAATGTGAAATTGCCTGCTCAATAGTATGTCAAAAATGTTACATATTTACACGTTCTTAAAAACATTGCTATTTCAACGTTTTTCCTCATCAAACAGGTTAATGTGCATCAGCATGCTGAAATAATCTGTAATTTAAACCGATGAAATTACAGGAAATATATGGTATAATGACTGGACAAGAAATTAGTTATAGTTAATATTTGAAAGGAGGAAATGACTAAGGCTAAAACACCCGAAAGGATGTGACAGAAAGCTAGAGGGCCTAAACCCTGGCAGGGGTATCAACCTGTTAAAGGTAAGGCAGCCAGCTGCCCATGACAGATGGAATGTCAATGGGGAAGAAATGAAAAAGAAAAATGTAATCAAAAAAGTATTTGCTGTAATTATGGCACTGTCCGTTATATTCTCGTACAGCGTAGTTGCAATGGCAGATGAAGAGAAATGCATGTATAATCTGATATGCACTGATTCAGAACACGATCATTCTGATGATTGCTATGGAAATCACGTCTGGAATTCAGGCGAAGTAACAACAGAAAGTACATGTACTTCAGATGGAGAGAAAACTTTCACGTGTACTGTTGAGGGTTGCGAAGCAATAAAAACAGAATCAATACCTGCGGCTCATTCATGGGATGAAGGTAAAGAAACGACAACACCTACATGCACTACTCTTGGAGAGAAAACTTTCACGTGTACTGTTGAGGGTTGCGGAGCAACAAAGACAGAACCAATACCTGCACTCGGTCATGAATACGGAACTGATGGAAAGTGCATCCATGAAGGCTGTAAAGAATCTATTACAATCGATTCCGATACTGTAGCACTTATAGGTACAGCGCAGTATTCAACACTTGATAAAGCCGTAGAGGCAGCTTCAGGTGGAGATACCGTTATTGTCCTTAAGGACTGCACGACATCAGGACTTAATCTCAGCAAGAATTTAACTATTAAAGGTGCTAAAGGAGCTGACCCTAAAATCACATTTACACAATATGGAATCGCTCTATGGGGTGCCAGTCTTAAATTCAAAGACTGTGATGTTGTTATGAATGAAATTGGTTCTACACCATATACTTCTGAATGGAACTGGATGAGCATATGCGCAAGTCCAGATGCTTCTCTTACTCTTGACAATGTGTCAATGACTATGAATGGAAATGGTATAGATAAGCATGCTATCTATTTTTGTTCAAACAACAAACTGAATATTGTTAACGGAAGTAGCCTTACAATAACAGGGTATAAGCAGGATGCTCTTGAGTGGGACGGCGGAGATGGCGGATACAATGTGAATATTATTGACTCCAAATTCATCTCAGACCACAACCGTTCCGGATTTACAGGGACATTTTATGCGACCATCACCAGAAGTGTGGTTGATGTTATAAACAGTCTTGGTAACGGCTCAAACGGATCCCATTTTAATATCACAGAGGACTCTGTCGTTAGATTTAATAATAATGGATCGCACGGGTTATCAGCCGGAAATCTTACAATAGATGATTCCACAGTAGAAGCATGTGATAACGGTGCAAACGGAATACATACAATCGGTACGATGGTAATGAGGAACGGTTCTGATATAAAGATTCAGAGGAACAGGTGCTCAATATCCAGTAAGTGGACTATACCTGGAGCGCTATATGTTGGTCGCAATGGGACCATTGATGAAACATGTACTGTTGATATTACAGATAACAGAGGCTCCGGAATATATGTTAAGGCAGGCGGATCCCTTGATATGGCAACAGGAACTGTTATGAGAAATACCGCTGAGAAGCTTGGCTTCGGCGGAGGAATCTATAACAATGGCAATACTACTGTGCTGGGCGATAAAGTTATACTTTACAACAACCACGCAGAAAAAGCAGGTGATGATATATATAACGCTGAAGGCGCAGTTATAAAATTCCATGCTGTCGGCTCAGACTGGGTACTCGATGACTGTGGACACAAGATTACCGGATGGTACTACGATAACGTACCATATATTGCAGAAATGTCTGATTCTGAACCACAACTTCTTTCAGTTGGAGATGGGTATAATGGCGGACGCTGGTCTGTAAAGGGCTGCGAAATACTTGACCCTGTATCAGGAACTGCTTCTAAAGCAGAAGTTACAAACGCATATGAATATGCTAAAACTGCTGCAGAAGGGGTAATTGCACTCAAGGCAGCACATGGAGTGCCTGCATTACCTCCATATATACCTGTTACTCCTGAATCAGTATACACTGTAACATATATGGACGGTGTTGATGATGAAGTAGTATTTGAAGATCAGTCAACAACTAACCTTAAAAAGGGTGATAAAACTCCTGCATTTACAGGTGAACCGGTAAGAGAAGGATACAAGTTCATCGGATGGT
>JAEDDI010000060.1 GCA_016293805.1 Bacillota bacterium
AAATTCCTACATTTCCATTTCGGAATTTTTCTACATTTCGATACTAGCATTTACATCTGTGAAAATGTGTGAAACTTTTTTGTTCATTTCATAGTCTGATTTATATAGACTATCAAAAGGCGAGGGATTTTCTAATAGTGAGCAATAGCGTTAAGATAAATGGATAATTACTTTTAAGATAAACTACGAAAGGAATCCGGAAATACCAGAAATGCAAAAATCAAAAAAAGTAATCAGTATTTTTACTTTAGTACAGTTCATAGTAGTAATTATACTTGTAATGTTGATATCAAGCAGATATGAAGAAGCTGTTTTATACGAAGAACTTCCAATCTCTTGGAAATCATCTTTTGCATTCTTCTCTATTGTGATAAGACCATATATAACTCTTCTAGCTTTGGGGTTTGGTGTTTCATTATTAACAGTTCTTGATATTAAAAGACCTAAGCATTCAACTTTATTTTATTTAGTAGCATATTTAATCTGTTTAAGTTCAAATATTTTTTCGATAGGTTATCTTGTGTTTTCTGACAGAAAATATAATTCAGTTTTATATCTTTTAAAAGAGCCTATTGTTAATGATTTTGGCAAATATGTCACCGTACTAAATACAATGTCAATACCAATAATCCTTTCGATTATAGGAACTATAGTATTGATTATAGGTTTGATATCATTACGAAGAGGAAGGGTAAATAATGATTATTAAATATAAGGATTCAAAAAGTTGTAAACAGAAATACCTTTATTATTTTCTTTCCTATTCTCTGTTGTGGCAAATATAGCAGACTGCTATATTTGCAAATGGTTAGACAGAGGATTATAAAGCAACTAGCCTAATTAAAACGGGTATCCGACTTAAACTGGGGGAGAGAACTGGGGTCTCAGTGAAAAACTCCGACCTAAACTGGGGTTGGCAACTGGGGTCGGATTCAATGAAAAAACATACGTGGAGGGAGCAGATTCTGCTTCCTCCATTGTAGTTTTAAAACTCATCATCAAAGGGATTCCAATTGTCCTCTAGGTCTTCATCATAAACATCATCGGAAATAACAGGATAATATGATTTCAGATATGTATCTTCAAGATTACGTGGTTTTTGCGTATCTCCAAATACTGTATCTTTTCCATTTATACATATCTTGATAGGCAGATAAACTCAATCAGGCATAAAAAAGGGGCTGTGGCGCTAGAAATCATCTAACGCGACAGTCCCTTTTTGCTGTCTTATTCGATTACATGAACCCATCCTTCAGGTGCTTCGATTCTGCATTCCTGAATGTTGATAAGAGTTTCTCTTAACTTCTTAAGAACAGGTCCTATTTCGTCCATTCCGCTTGGAACACATATGTCTTTGCCGTGATCGCTGATTTTGCCTATAGGAGAGATTACTGCAGCGGTTCCGCAAAGTCCGATTTCTGCGAATTCAGGGACTTCTTCGAAAGGTACAGGTCTGTGTTCCACTTCCATTCCAAGATAGTGCTCAGCAACATACATAAGTGAACGGCGTGTTATTGATGGAAGGATAGAATCAGACTTAGGTGTCACAAGCTTGCCGTCCTTTGTTACGAACAGGAAGTTTGCGCCGCCTGTTTCTTCAACATATGTTCTGGTTGCAGCATCAAGATACATATTCTCTGCGAAGCCTTCTTCGTGAGCCTTAACGATAGGATAAAGGCTCATTGCATAGTTAAGACCTGCCTTGATGTGTCCTGTTCCATGAGGAGCGGCTCTGTCGTAATCGGAAACCTTGATGTAAATAGGCTTTACGCCGCCCTTGAAGTACGGACCTACAGGAGTTGTAAGTATACGGAACATGTACTCAGTTGCAGGCTGGACTCCGATTACAGCATTTGTTCCCATAAGGAATGGTCTGATGTAAAGCGATGCACCTGAACCGTAAGGAGGCACATAGTCAAGATTTGCCTTAACGGTCTGTTTAACTGCATCGATGAATCTGTCTTCCGGGAAAGGAGCCATCGAAAGTCTTCTTGCTGAATCTGCAAGACGCTGCGCATTAAGGTCAGGACGGAATATTACAGTTCTGCCGTCTTCTGTTTCGTAGGCCTTGAGACCTTCGAACACTGTCTGTGCATACTGGAATACGCATGCGCATTCATTAAGTACTATATTAGGATCGTCCACAAGAGCACCTTCATCCCATGCTCCGTCTTTAAACATTGATACATAGCGCTTGTCAGTCGGCATGTAGCTGAATGACAGGTTGCTCCAGTCTATATTTTTCTTTGCCATTTTATCATTCCTTTCATTATTTATTACAGGCGTCAGCCTTATTTTCTGATATTGTTCTTATTATATACCAAAAACAGTAAAAATGTCTGACATTTGTTGATTTTTAATGAAAAACTAAGAAAAAGATATTACGTGTTGTGTCGCTGACAATAATTATGACATAATTGTATGTTTTCACTAAAAAAAGTTAAAAAAGCCATTGACAACAAACAAAAATATGAGTATAATCCAACTTGTCAACTTAAGATAGAAGGCTGTGAAGGGAATTAGTAGCTTCAAGGAGACTGTACAGAGAGTTGCCGGATGGTGAGAGGCGCGTAGTTACTTTTAGTGAATACCTCCTGGAGCTGCACGCTGAAAGCATATGCAAGTAGGACGTGACGGGATGCGCCCGTTATAGCGCAAGGGTATAATCGTTATGACGTACCTGTAAAGGCTGTCATCGTGAGGTGGCAGTGAATTGAGGTGGTACCGCGGATAATGTCCGCCCTCTGGATCAGAGGGCGGTTTTTTTGTGCTCCTCTGGTATATAGTCATAAGTTCAATAATGAGGAGGAAAAGAATTTAATGGACACAAAAGTATTAAGTGTAATTCTGCTGGTCATCTTCTTTGCAGTGATGATTTTCGTAGGATTAAGAACCAGAAAGAGCGCTAACAATGTAGAGGGTTTCGTGCTTGCAAGCCGTTCAGTAGGCCCTTGGATGACAGCGTTTGCATTTGGAACATCATATTTTTCGGCTGTAATCTTTGTAGGATATGCAGGTCAGTTCGGATGGAACTTCGGTCTTTCCGCGACATGGGCAGGGCTTGGAAACGCATTTATCGGTTCTCTTCTTGCATGGAATATACTTGGAAGAAGAACAAGAATCATGACACAGCATCTTGATGCCAAGACAATGCCTGATTTCTTTGGAAAGAGATTCAACTCAACAACAATGAAGGTAATCGCTTCGATTATCATATTCATATTCCTTATTCCTTATACTGCATCACTTTACAACGGACTTTCAAGTCTGTTCGGACTTGTATTCGATCTTCCATACTGGGTTGTAATAGCAATCATGGCAGTACTTACAGGATTTTATGTAATGTTCGGCGGATACATGGCTACTGCAGTAAATGACTTTATCCAGGGAATTATAATGCTGTTTGGTATCTGCGCTGTAATCGGAGCTGTACTTACTTCAAATGGCGGACTTGTTGAAGCTACAAAGACATTATCGTCAGTTCCTGCTGAAGGATGGACAGGCGGAGCATTCACATCTTTCCTTGGACCTGATCCACTTGCACTGTTATTCGTTGTAATCCTTACTTCGCTTGGTACATGGGGACTTCCTCAGATGGTTGGTAAATTCTATGCTATCAAGAGTGAACAGGATATCCACAAAGGAACAGTCATATCGACAGTATTTGCAATAATAGTGGCAGGCGGATGCTACTTCCTTGGCGGATTCGGAAGACTTTATGCAGACAAGATTGCATACCAGAGCGATGGAGCAACTCCTTTATTTGACACTATCGTTCCGTCTATGCTGGCAACTCTTCCGGCAGTGATAATTGCTGTTGTAATCGTACTTGTACTTTCGGCTTCAATGTCAACATTATCGTCACTTGTTCTTACATCAAGTTCAACATTCACACTTGATGTAATCAAGCCGGCTAAGAAGGATAAGATGACTGAGGACAAACAGGTCCTTGTTATGAGGGTGTTAATACTGGTATTCATAATAATTTCAGCAGTAATTGCCGTTGTAAAGGATTCGCATCCTGAAATCACATTTATCGCTCAGATGATGGGTGTTTCATGGGGTGCATTATCCGGAGCATTTCTTGCACCTTTCCTTTACTCACTTTACTGGAAGGGTGTTACTAAGGCATCGGTATTCTGCTGCTTCGTATGGGGTACTGCGCTGATGATTCTTCAGATGGCAATTTCTCTTGGTGGACTTGATATTTCAGGATGGGGCCCTGTTCTCAGCTACTTATTTGCATCATCAGTTCGTTCAGGTGTAATAGCAATGGTAGGTGGACTTATTATAGTTCCGGTTGTAAGTCTGTTCACAAAGAAAGAAGACCCTGAAGTTGTTAACAGATTCTTTGAATGCTACGAAGAAAAGGTATCAGTGGCAAAGAAGGAAGCACTCGACTGATATTTTCCTAACAAGGTAAAGATAAAACACAATAAACGGGTTAAGGCTACAGCTTTGTCTGCAGTCTTTTCTCTTGACATACAAAAAACGGACCTTACCCCGCCGGTCCGTTTTCGTATATTTTAAAGGAGTGGCAGCTTTTGCTGCCCGGAATGAAAAAACCTTAGTGATTTTCACACTTATTATTATACTCTTCAATATGGTGAAGTTATCTTATGCCTGTCAAGGTTTTGTGAAAAGAGTGTGTTTGTAGTATAATGTGACGAGACAGTGAAAAAAGACAGATTCATAGAGAGTTCAGGAAGGAGAGACACATGTCAGACAGAGGGGACTATATAAGACCGGAAGATATGAACAGCAGGGAACTTGCTGAATATATACTGGAAATGATGCATACGATGATGGTGCATCACACGCTGTGGTTCAGAGAGGTAGAGCATCAGATGGGGTTTGAGAAGGCTCTTGATGCGATGGGAGAAGCGTGGGATAAAACTAAGAAGAATTCCGTTAAAAGACTTGCTTCGGAACTTGGCTTTGAGGAAAACGGGGGAATCCCTGCATTTCTTGAGAATATGCCTAAGGAAAAGCTGCTTTCACTTGCAGATT
>JAEDDI010000027.1 GCA_016293805.1 Bacillota bacterium
TTTACAGGTAAATCCACGTAACTACAAATGTGTGGTCACTTCATATTATCTAACTGTTATAGAACAGATTATATCATAACATCTATTAGACTAAAACACAGTATATAGTTTATATATTTAATAGACTAAAATGTACAAAAACAGCGAATATCATTAATTTTTCAATGATATTCGCCTATACTTATTATGGACTAATTTAAGTCCTTATATTATTCTGCAGAATAAAAATTAAAGTTTCTTTGCCTTTGATTCGCAATATATGCATCTGTATACCTTATGCTCTGTATCTGTCAGCCTGAATACATGGTCAAGTTCCTGCTCTGTTGATGTGATGCATCTTGGATTCCTGCACTTAATTACATTCACAAGTTTCTCCGGAAGATCAAGATTATGCTTTGCATCCAGCTTCCCGTTTCTTATAACGCTAACCGTCGCCGACGGGTCCACATATCCTATCGCATCAAGGTTTACTTCAATTTCAGCGTCAATCTTAATAATGTCTTTTCTCCCCATCTTACGGCTTGATGCATTTTTTATAATTGCGACCTGTGCGTCAAGCTCATCCAGTTTCAGCAAACTGTAAAGCTTCATAGCTTTGCCTGCAGTTATATGATCTATAACTATCCCGTTTTCTATTGCATCAATATTCATTGTACATTCACCTCCAAAAGCTTGAGAAGAAGAGCCATTCTCATATATTTGCCGTTCAGAACCTGCTTGAAGTAGCAAGCTCTCGGATCATCATCTATCCTGATACTGATTTCATTAACCCTTGGAAGAGGGTGCATTATAATCATATCTTCTTTCGCTTTCTCAATTTTTGACGGCTCAAGTATATAGCTGTCCTTTAACCGCATATAGTCTTCTTCATTGAAAAATCTCTCTCTCTGAACTCTGGTCATGTACAGGACATCAAGATCTGCCATATATTCAAGAAGGTCTTCTGTTTCCATGTATTCCATCCCGTTCTTTTCAAGAACATCTTTTTTCATGTATTCCGGAAGACGAAGTTCTTCAGGAGATATGAGAACCACTTTTATCCCGCTGTATCTTGAAAGAGCATTTATGAGCGAATGAACAGTCCTTCCGAATTTGAGATCACCGCAGAATCCCACTGTAAGATTGTCGAAGCCGCCCTTTTCTCTGTATATTGTAAGTATGTCTGCAAGTGTCTGAGTAGGATGATTGTGACCTCCATCTCCTGCATTTATTACAGGGATTGTCGCATTGTTTCCTGCTACATACGGTGCGCCTTCCTTTGGATGCCTCATTGCAATGATGTCTGCATAGCAGCTTACTGTCCTGGCTGTATCCGCTATGCTCTCTCCCTTGGCGGCAGATGAAGAGCCTGCACTTGATACTGAAAGCACATGTCCGCCCAGTTCGTACATGGCAGCTTCAAAACTGAGCCTCGTCCTTGTTGATGGTTCAAAGAAAAGTGTTGCAAGTTTCTTTCCTTCACATGCATGTGCGTACTTCCCCGGATTATCAATTATATCACATGCAGTCTCTATGAGTCCGTCGAGCTCTTCCACCGAAAGATCCAGTATATCTATAAGATTTTTCATGAATTCTTCACCTCCTCTTTTATCCAGCTTTCATCTGAAGGATTATCTCTGAACCTGAGAATTCTTTCTCTGTCCTCTCTCCCTATTCGGCCTTCTTCAGCCGCCGTTTCTACAAGAGTATCAAGGTCGCACAGGCTGATGTTTTCTATGCCGTTTTCAGCAAGTCTTTCTTTTCCTTTTTTCATTCCATATGTGAATATGCTTATAATTCCCAGAACTTCCGCTCCGGCTTCTCTCAGAGCGCTCACACATTCAATCGCAGAGCCTGCAGTTGAAATGAGATCTTCTATCACAACTACCTTCTGCCCCTTTTCCAGCTTTCCTTCGATTCTGTTGGCTCTGCCGTGGTCTTTTGCAGAACCCCTTACATATCCCATCGGCATTCCAAGTATATGACCTGCAATAGCCGCATGTGCAATGCCTGCTGTGCTCGTCCCCATCAGTACCTGCGCCTCCGGAAACCTGTCTCTTACAGTCTCTGCAATGCCCTGTTCAATCACATCTCTTACTTCTGGTGCTGTCAGAGTAAGTCTGTTATCACAGTATACCGGACTCTTTATTCCGCTTGCCCATGTAAAAGGTTTGTCCGGACTCAGAAATACTGCTCCTATTGATAATAATCCTTTTGCAACCTGTGTGTTTAAGTCCATATTTCCTCCTAACCTATAAACTCTCTGATGCATCTTTCATATGCAGCAGCAGGATCTTCAGCTGCCGTAACGGATCTTCCCACTACGATATAGTCCGATCCGGCACCCTTCGCTTTCTCCGGTGTCATGATTCTGCTCTGGTCTCCCCTGCTGTCACCTGCAAATCTGATGCCGGGTGTCACAGTCAGGAAATCTATGCCGCAGACTCTATGTACATCAGCGGCTTCATGAGGAGAACATACGACTCCGTCAAGTCCTGCGTCTCTTGCATTTGCGGCATAATGCATCACCACATCATTCATTGATTCTCTAATCAGAAGATCCTCCCTCATCTGTTCTTCATCCGTTGAGGTAAGCTGTGTGACCGCTATGATAAGAGGTCGCTTTCCATTGCTGCCCTCTTCAAGACCTTCAACAGCAGCTTTCATCATCTTCACCGTTCCGCTGGCGTGGACATTTACAATATCAACACCAAGTCCTGCAAGAACCTTCATTGCTTTCTTTACAGTGTTTGGTATATCGTGCAGTTTAAGATCAAGAAATATTCTGTGCCCTCTCTCTTTGATTCCCCTTATGATTTCCGGTCCTTCTGCATAATAAAGTTCCATTCCAATCTTCACAAAAGGTTTGTCTTCTCCGAATCTGCCAAGAAAATCATATGTCTTTTCAGCACTGTCAAAATCGCACGCTATTATTACGTCTTTTCCCATTCTATTTTGCACCTCCGATAATATCTTCAAGTCTGTCTATTCCATATCTGTCCATAACGCCTTCAAGATCAGAGATAATTTCACTGCAGGCATAAGGATTGACAAGGTTGGCAGTTCCTACTTCAACTGCACAGGCTCCCGCAAGCATCATCTCCACAACATCTTCAGCTTTTGATACTCCACCCATCCCTATAACCGGAATATCAACAGCAGATGTCACCTGATACACCATTCTCAGTGCCACCGGAAATACTGCAGGACCGGAAAGCCCTCCTGTGACATTTCCAAGCAGAGGCTTTCTGTTCTTAATATCTATCCTCATTCCCATTATTGTGTTTATTAGGCTTATTCCGTCTGCTCCAGCATATTCTGCTGCTTTTGCTGTCTCACATATATCTGTCACATTTGGCGACAGCTTTACAATGACCGGTTTTTCTGTGACTTTTTTTATCTTTTCAATCAGTTTTGCACACTGCCGGGCATCTGTCCCGAATGCCAGCCCGCCTCCGTGCACATTAGGACAGCTTACATTAACTTCAAGCCATCCTACCTGATTATGGCCGTCAAGCATTCTGCATGTATAAACATATTCTTCCTCTGAAAACCCGCATACATTTGCCATTACCGGCTTATGAAAACACTCTCTTATCTTCGGAAGTTCCTCAGATATGACCTTTTCAACCCCCGGGTTCTGAAGGCCGACTGCATTGAGCATTCCTCCCGGTGTCTCTGCTATTCGCGGCAGTGCATTTCCATACCTTGGTTCTTTGGTCGTTCCTTTAAACGAAAATGTTCCCAGGCAGTTAATGTCATATATCTCGGCAAATTCATAACCGTATCCGAAAGTTCCCGATGCAGGAATCACCGGATTATCAAGCCTTATGCCGAGAAGATCAACACTCAGTCTTCCCATAAGATTTCCTCCTTGTACAATACAGGACCATCCTTGCAGATTCTCTTGTAGCCTTCTTTTGTTTTACATGTGCATCCCATACACGCTCCGAACCCGCATCCCATTCTTTCCTCAAAGCTGAACTGTCCGTCACCATTCCAGCTGCTGTAAACTCCTTTCAGCATCGCCTTCGGTCCGCATGTGTATATATATGTGCAGTCCCCGCCTAAATACTCTGAAGGGTAACCCCTGTCTCCGGCACTTCCGTCCACTGTCACCACTCGCGTATCAACGCCCAGAGCTCTTAATTCATCTGCAAGAATAACCTCCTTTGCAGTATTAAAACCAAGTACGCAAGAAACCTCTTTCCCTGCTGCAGCGAGCTCTTTTGCGAGCATGTACAGAGGTGCCGATCCTATTCCTCCTCCCGCAAGAAGAGGTTTTTCTCCACATACTGTGATATCAAATCCGTTCCCAAGTCCATAAAGAACATCCAGTTTTCTGCCTTCCTCATATTCTCTCATTGCAGCAGTTCCCTCTCCTGCTATCCTGTAACATATAACTATCTTACTGCCGTATGCATCACAGACAGAGACAGGACGGCGGAGAGTGAAACCATCAAGTTTAATGTCAATAAACTGTCCCGGTATTATGTTCACATCTTTTTCTCCTTCAAGAACCATTCTGTATGTCCCCGCTGCAATCTCGATGTTTTCCTTAATACTGAATATTCCCTTCTTCATACATTCTCCTCATAAACCAGATATCCTCCGCAAAACAGAGCCCTGCATCTTCCGTATACTTTCATTCCCTCAAAAGGTGATGATTTTCCCATAGAAAGAAACTCATCCGAATCTATAACATATTCCGCATCATTGTCCCACACACAGAAATCTCCTGTCATATCTATGCCGAATCTCTTCGCAGGATTGACAGACATCAATTCTGTAAGACGCGCCTCCGATATGATACCTGTCTTAACAAGGCGGGTATACAAAACCGGGAATGCCGTTTCAATTCCCACTATTCCAGACAGACTGTCAAACCCTCTGTTCTTTTCTTCAGCACTGTGCGGTGCATGGTCTGTGGCAATCATATCAATAGTTCCGTCAATTATCCCTTCTATAAGCGCTTCCCGGTCCTTCCTCCCCCGTATAGGCGGGTTCATCTTGAATCGTCCTTCATTCCTTACATCACTTTCGTCAAATACCAGATAGTGAGGAGCAGTCTCACATGAAATATCAATTCCGTCAGCTTTTGCCTGCCGTATCAGTTCCACACTTTCTCTGCAGGAAATATGGCATACATGAAAAGCTGCACCTGTCTGTGCCGCAAGCTTTATATCTCTTTCCACTTCCATCCATTCAGATCTCCTGTCCTGGGCCGGAAACCTCTCATCCTCGCAGTGAGCCGCCACTATCTTTCCCAGTTTTTTTGCTTCGGTCATTGCATTTCTCATCATTTCCTCAGACTGAACACCTTTCCCGTCATCAGAAAATGCTATCACATGTTCTGCCATCTCATCCATATCTGAAAGCTGCTCACCATTCTCGCCTTTTGTTATAGCACCGTATGGATATACCGCAACTGCAGCATCCCGATCTATTGCTTCTGTCTGTACTCTGAGGTTTTCAAGGCTGTCCGGAACAGGATTCAGATTAGGCATAGTACATACCGCGCCGTATCCTCCGCGTGCTGCCGCCATACTCCCGCTCCGCATGGTCTCCTTGTATGTGTATCCTGGTTCTCTGAAGTGCACGTGCACATCACAGAATGCAGGATATACGCTCATCCTGCCGGCTATTTTTCTTATCTCATCTTCTTCGTATTTTCTTCCCTTTTCGAACACATTATCCTCCCATTAAAAAAACCTGCCCGCGGCAGGTCATAAGAATACACAGGTACTCCATCCGATCTTGCCGACATCTCTGTATCGATTTAAAGATCCTTCAAAATATATACTGCACTTTCTTCATCATGCCCATCGATTTTCACTGAAATCCTTTCATGGTTTGAAGTCGGTACGTTCTTTCCTACATAATCAGCCTTTATCGGCAGTTCTCTGTGCCCTCTGTCAACCAGTACTGCCAGCTGAAGTTTCTTCGGTCTTCCGTAAGCAAATACAGCCTCAATGGCAGCTCTTGCAGTTCTTCCTGTATAGAGAACATCGTCAGCAAGAATCACTGTCCTGTCTTTAATGTCACACGGAAAGTGACAGTCTCCGGCAAGTTCTGCTTTCCTGGCACTGGACAGGTCATCTCTGTGAATGGTAGGGTCTATCGTTCCCACGGGAACTTCTATACCCTCGAATCTGAAAATATTCTCCGCAAGGATACGCGCCATGGGAATTCCTCTTGTCCTGACACCCATCAGACATATATCTTCTGCACCCTCGTTCTTTTCTATTATCTCGTGTGTAATCCTGGCAAGCGCTCTTCCTATCGCCTTTTCGTCCATTATTTTTGTCTTTTTCATCTGATTCACCAAAAAATCCTGCCGTTACCGGCAGGATGATAGTTCCGAATATACCTGTACATTGTTTTCATCTTGCCGATATCTCTGTATCGCCTTAAAGACCTTAAACATAGTAGCATATATGGGGTTTACGGTCAATACTATTCTTGCCTATCTGAAAGAAAAATACTTTCCATCATCCGACACTTCCACATCCTGCCCAAGCTGTGAAAAAGCATTTACAACATAATCGGAAACCTCTCTGTTCTCCTCATCTATATTCATATAAAACGAACCGCATGTATCGTGAATATGAACCTTTACACCATACTTTTCCATTACCTCTGTGCGTATCTTTGCTGCGTCTACAATCGTTATCCTTAGAGCCATCATCTCACCTCCAAAATGCCCGCATTCTTCTCTTCTGCCTTTTTCTCTCTGTCTTCAAACTCAGTCTTTCGTCTTGTCACGCCATAGCCTTCAGAAACCTTCACTCTCATTCCGTTCTCAGTCTCCATATGTCTCGTAAGAAGATATCTCTCGCAGCATCTTCTCCGTATGCCTATAGTGCTTGTATTCTCAAATATGAGCTTTGCAAAGCTGTCTTCCGTTCCCTTACGGCACAGTATGGTAAGAAGAAAGCCCGGACGTCCCTTTTTCATCAAAATGCTCTGAGTATATACATCAAGAGCACCCTCTTCGAGAATCTTCTTTGCCGCATATGATATTTCTTCGGGAGTCATATCATCTATGCTGCATTCAAGTTCATATATCTCGTCCCCTGTCTCATCATCCTCTCCAAGAAACGCTCTGACACAGTTTGCCCTTTCAAAGTCTGCAGTTCCCATTCCGTATCCGGTCCCGGAAATTTTCATAAGAGGCATGGCTCCGAAACTGTCGGCAAATACCTTAAGCAGTGCAGCCCCTGTAGGGGTACACAGTTCTCCTTCAACCTCTCCTCCGTAAACAGGGATTCCCTGCAGTATATGGGCTGTGGCAGGAGCCGGTACCGGCAATATGCCGTGTGCACAGTGAACATGCCCGCTGCCTGTATGAACAGGCGATACACACACCTCATCCGGTCTTATCATATCCATCAGAATACATACACCGGCAATATCTGCGACCGCATCAAGACTTCCTACTTCATGAAAATGAATTTCCCCGGCCGGTCTGTTATGGACTGCACCTTCAGCCTCCGCAATCAGTCTGTAGACTTTCATGATTTTATCCCTTGTTTCTTCCTTAATGTCCATATGCGACACCATGTGGCTGATACTGTGCAGAGATGAATGATCATGATGGTGATGATGCCCGTCTTTATGATTATGCTGGTGTTCTTCTTTTCCCTCAATGGTAACCTTCATATGAGTTCCTGCAATTCCGCATTTTATCGAGGGCTCTGCTTCAACTCTCACTCCCGGGATTCCAAGACTGTTCATCTTGTCAAGAAAACCCTGTCTGTCATCTATGAGTTCATAAAGCGCTCCCATGAGCATATCGCCTGCAGCTCCCATGCTGCATTCAATGTAAAGTGTTTTCATCTGTTACCTTGTTCCTCTCCGATGCGATTAATCATACTTGCGATATATCCTGCTCCAAATCCGTTGTCGATATTCACAACACTGACCCCGCTGGCGCATGAATTGAGCATTGATAACAGTGCCGATAAACCGCCAAAAGACGCCCCGTATCCAACGCTTGTCGGAACAGCTATTACAGGACATGCTACAAGCCCTCCAACAACACTTGCCAGTGCACCTTCCATGCCGGCTATTGCGACAACCGCCCTGGCACTCATCAGGTCATCAAGACTTGCAAACAGTCTGTGTATTCCCGCAACACCTGCATCATATATCCTTATCACTCTGCTTCCAAGGGCCTCTGCTGTTACGGCAGCCTCCTCTGCAACCGGAATATCACTTGTTCCTCCTGTGACAACTGCAATTTTTCCTGTACCTTCGGGGATTTTCCCGATTACGGCAATTCTCCCTTCACAGCTGTACTTTATTTCAAATCTTTCGGCCAGTCTGTCTGCATCATCGCATCCAATCCTTGTAACGATAACTGTTTCCTGACCATTATCCTGCATTTTAGATACAATTTTCTCAATCTGTTCATATGTCTTGCCAGCGCCGTATATGACCTCCGCTGCTCCCTGGCGAAGTTTCCTGTGATGATCTATTCTGGCAAATCCCACATCCTCAAAAGGGGCAGTCTTCAGGTTCATCATTGCATCATCGACAGATATCTTTCCTTCTGCAACCTTTAAAAGGATTTCTCTGGTCTTGTCTTTGTCCATTGGCTACCTCCAGTATATCTCTTCCGTCTGAAGCGGAAAATGAGCCGAAACTGTTCTCAGAATATTATCTCTTTCGTATTCAGCCTTTTCTCTCTGCTTTCTGCTTATGTATATCGACGCATTGCCTTTGTCAACCCTTATTCTGAAATCAGAAAATCCGCAGTTCATAAGTTTTTCCTCGCATTTCTCAATTCTTCTCAGCGTATCTTCATCAATTTCATTTCCAGCTGTTATCCTGGTCGCAAGGCAGGCATATGCCGGCTTGTTCCAGGTGAAAAGCCCGGCCTCTTTAGATCTTATTCGAATCTCATCCTTTGTCAGACCGCACATCCTGAGGGGTGAAAGTACTCCGAGATTCTCAAGAGCCTTCATTCCGGGTCTGTCTTCAGCATCATCTGATGCATTTGTTCCATCTATTACTGCGGTGTACCCGTCAGCATGAGCTCGCGCTGATATAGCTTCAAATATGTGCATCTTGCAGTAATAGCATCTGTCCTGCTGATTTCTCCGCACTTTTTCATCCTGAAGAATATCCATTAAAATGATCTCCACATCGCCCGCCATTCGAAGCGCATCGTGATATTCAAATGACGGCTGAAAACACGTTCTGACGTAATACGGCTTTATGTCGGCACCTAATCTGCGTCCTTCATAAAGCAGAAATGATGAATCAGCACCACCTGAAAACCCTAGTGCAACCTTTCTGTATTTATCAAAAAAATCTTTTAAATCCATAATAACCTCATCTGTTTTAAATTATACAAATGCGTGCACTTGCAGTCAAGCAGTCCACTATGGTACAATCTGCATGTACGAAAGGAGTGTATTTTTCTATGGAATACTGGGATATTTACGATAAAGACAGGAATCTCACAGGCAGGACTATGAAAAAAAACGACTGGTGCCTCAAAGATGATGAGTACCATCTGACTGTACTTGGAGCTGTAGCAGACACTAAAGGCAGATTCCTTATAACCAGGAGGGTCATGACCAAAGCATGGGCTCCGGGATGGTGGGAGGTTTCAGGAGGAGCCTGCATGGCCGGAGAAACCTCAGAGCAGGCAGTAAAACGTGAAGTTCTTGAAGAAACAGGACTTGATGTTTCAGACGCGGAAGGCGGATACATGTTTTCCTACCACAGGGAAAATCCGGGGCAGGGAGATAACTATTTCGTAGACATATACAGATTCATTCTCGATTTCACAGAATGCGATGTTAATACCAGACCTGAGGAGGCCGACGGATTCATGCTTGCAACAGCAGATGAAATCAGAAAACTGGGTGAAGAGGGTATATTCCTCCACTATGACAGCATAAAGAAAGTGTTTGATATAAACAGTTAACCCCGGGGATCCCGGGGTTGTGTTTTTTCTATTTAACTGCCTCATTCCAGTATGAATCATCAATACTGATGTCAATATCAATCTTATCTTTAATCAGCCCTGTATTATAGCCAAGATCAATTGTCTGCTGTATTTTGTCCTGATCAAGCGATCCTATATGCTCAGCGTCAGAATCTTCAGGAATAACCAGTTCTATAACTTTCTCAATCATTGCAAGCTGATGCTCAAGTGTACTGCTTCCGTCTCCTGCATCATATACTATCTGTGCTGCCTCTTCCGGATTTTCAGCTGTATACTGCCATCCCTTTATTGTTGCTCTGAGGAATCTGACCAGCAGATCTCTGTTTTCTTCAGCCCATTCTCTCTTAACGAAAAGACAGTCCTCAAGAAGAGCTGCACCCTCTTCGTTCATGTTGATAATATTGATATCATCTTCAGAGAATCCCTCTTCTTCGTAAAGGAGAAGAAGTTCGTTATAGCTCATTGCCGACGCAGCATCTATTTCATCGTTTACAAACTGGTCCATTGTATAATCCTGCTGTACCCATTCAATATCGTTTTCAGGGTCAATACCGTTCTCCTCTGCAAGTGCAAAAAGTTCATACTGTCTTCCTCCGAACCAGCTTCCCACTTTCTTGCCGGCTAAATCGGCACCTGATGTGATGCCAGAATCCTTTTTTGTAACAAGATACTGAGGGCTTTCCTTAAATGTCTGGAATACATTTATAAAATCGTATCCTGCCTCCTGATATGTGAGCACGCTGCTGTAAAATGCAATTCCCACCTGTGCCACATCATTTTCAACCTGATCTTCAGAACTTATATCTGATCCTCCGGGAACGATATCAACATCAATCCCCTCTTCTTCATAAAATCCCTTTGCATCCGCCACATATAGTCCTGCAAACTGTCCCTGCGGAACCCATAGTGACTGTACTGTGAGCTTGTCAAGCTCTGCTGATGATGTTTCTTCAGTGCTTCCGCATCCTGCAAGTCCTGCTGCGAGAATTGCAAACGATGCAGTCACTGCTGCCAGTTTTCTTAATTTCATAGTAATTCCTTTCTTTATCATTTATTTTGTTCTCTGTGATACATGCCATCCTGTGAATCTGGTTTCCAAAGCACATACAGCTGCATAGATTATAAGGCTCAAAACAGCTGCTGCCAGTATATACGCCCATCCGGTCTGCTTCATATTACCGACCTTCAGGCAGTATTTAATCATATATCCAAGCCCCTCTGTCTTGCCGGAAAAATACTCCGATATTATCGCCGCAAGCATCCCCACAGGAACTATCACTTTAAATCCGGTAAAAACATTGGGCAGGCTTGCAGGCATTCTGAGTTTAAAAAGTATCTGTCTGCCGGTCGCTGCAGTCATTTTCATCATCTGAAGTGCATTGTCTTCAATATCGTTCATTCCATGAAATGCATTAACCGCCATTGCTCCTGATGATGCCACGGCAATTACTGCAAATTTCGCAGTAAAGGGAATCTCAAACCACCTGTTCATCAGAGGCGCCAGTGCAACAATAGGCACGGAATTTACAAGCGTCATGATAAACAGCGCTCCATATCCACCTGTACGAAAAACAGTTGCGAAAGCTGCAACCAGATACCCTGCTGCTGCTCCGGCAATCATCCCTGCAAGTGCCGGCAGCAACGTCGCCCATCCGTTCTGAATTATCTTGCCGAAACTGTCTAAAAATGCCGCTATTACCGACGACGGCAGAGGAAGCTGAAGAAGGCTGATTCCAAATATTCTGTGAATCACCTGTAACTGAAGAAGCAGGATGAGAACTATACCTGCTCCAGCAGGAAGTACAAAGTTCTGTATCCTCTTGTCATACATTGTTTCCTCCTTTCCTCTTCCACGGTACCGCAAAGTATTCCACTGCAGATATTATGAGAAAACATATCAGTCCCATAACAGATGCCATCAGAACAGCCGGCCAGAACTGGCCTTTCGTCCCGCCGCCGTAAAGAGCATAGATTATAATATATCCTATACCGTTTCTTGCGCTTAGCGTATCTGCCAGGATTGAAGCAGAAACTGCCATAGGAGCAGAAAGCTTCATTCCTGTAAACAGATACGGCAGCGAATATGGTATAAGTAGTTTAGAGTATTTTTCTCTTTTATCCGCTCCGCATGCTTCCATCAGCTGAACAAGATCATCATCCGCCGATTTCATTCCGCTCAGGAAATTCACAGCCACAGGAAAGAATGTAATATATGCTGTAATAACAATCCTAGAAGCGGTCACATCCTTAAACAGTCCGAACACTATTGGTGCAAGACCGAGTATAGGAATCATCTGAGCTGCAAGTATATACGGCAGTGCTGTCTTTTCCACAACTCCCGACAGTTTCATAACAACCGCAAGAAGTATACCTGCTGCTGCACCAGCTAGAAATCCTGCTGCTGTATATCCTGCCGTTACTGCTGCCTGAGCAAGAAGGCTGCTTCCATGTTCCGCAAAAGAAGATACAATTTCAGAAAACAGAGGCAGTTTCCTGCCCGCCATCGGATCTTCTTTCACATAGTGAAGAAATACAGCTGCCGCCTCCCACAGAATTACAAAAGTTCCTGTCCAGAGAACAGCACTTATTCCTTTCTTAGATATTCTCATAGAATTTCTCCTCAAATGTTTCCCTTATCTTCGCAATTTCTGTATAGTATTCTTCGGTTTTCAGCATCACATGCTCCCTTGGTCTTGCCAGCGGAACATCGAACACGCCGGCAAGTCTTGCAGGATTGGATGAGAAAACGCATACTCTGTCTGAAAGATATACAGCTTCACCGATATTATGTGTAACAAATACAATTGTCTTTTCTGTTCTTTCCCATATGCGAAGCAGATCTCCGTGTAATCTTTCTTTAGTGAATTCATCAAGCGCCGAAAACGGTTCATCCATAAGAAGTATTTCCGGATTCATGCTCAGAGCCCTCGCAATTCCGACCCTCTGCTTCATACCTCCGGAAAGTTCTGCAGGATAGCTGTTTCCATATCCCGCCAGATCTACTGTCTCCAGCTGCTTTTCTGCTATTACTCTCCTTTCTTTTCTGGAAACCCCCTGTATTTCAAGAGGAAGTTCTATGTTTTCCAGAACCGTTCTCCATTCCATAAGAGCGGGGCTCTGGAACACCATGCCGTATTTGTGGGAAAGCCTTGCTTCTCTCGGAGAAGAACCTGCAACACTCACTTCACCCGACGTCGGGGCCAGCAAATCAGCTATAATTCTCAGTAGAGTGGTTTTCCCGCATCCTGAAGGTCCGAGCAGAGAAACGAATTCCCCTTTTTCTATATCGAGACTGAGGTTGTCTATGACCTTTTTTTCGTTTCCTTTTCCGTTAGAATAAATCATATTGAGATTTCTGATTTCAATTACCTTTTCTGTCATATTCCCTCCAAGTAAAAAGAAGCATTAAAAAGTAATGCTTCCGAAATCTTTATGCTCTGCCGTACCTCAAATATATGGTCAGCACATGACACATGGTTTCGGACACCCGTACATCATACACATATTACACATTGCCAAATTACGTTTCTTCATTTTCTCTCCTTTCCAGACATCGCCTTATTCATACTTTGTTTATAGGTTAAGTATGATTATATGTTATATCCTTGTCCTTTATTTGTCAAATTCGCCTTCCTTATACCCTCCGATAATAAACCGTTATCAACTGCAAAAAAAATAAGCAGGATCCCTGCTTATTCACATATGTTTCGTAAACTCCCTATCTTCTCTATTGTACATACAACCTCATCCCCGGGTTTAAGGAAACATGGCGGTTTCATTCCCATGCCGGTTCCGGCAGGAGTGCCTGTGGATATAACGCACCCCGGTCTGAGAGTTATCCCGTGAGAAAGCTCGGATAATATTTCCGCAACGCCTGCTATCATATTTGATGTATTGCTCTTCTGCCTTGTTTCCCCGTTAACAGTACATGATATTTCAAGATCCTGCGGATCTGAGATCTCATCTGCCGTCACAATGCACGGTCCCATAGGTGTATAACCGTCAAGACTCTTTCCCCTGTAGAACTGTTTATGATTCTTCTGAAGGTTCCTGGCACTCACATCATTTATTACAGTATATCCGAAAACATAATCAAGAGCCTCCTCTGCCGACACATTGACGCATGTTCTTCCGACTACAACTCCAAGTTCCGCCTCATAATCCAGTCCTTCAACAAAATCGTAATACGGTATCACGTCTCCGTCTCCGGTAGGTACCGACACTCTCTTAGAAAAATATACGGAATACTCCTCCTTGTCAAAACCTATCCCGTCCGAAGCCTCTGCTCTGTGTTCCTGATAGTTGACACCAAGGCATATTACATCCTGTAAAGGTTCAATCGGGGAACATGTTCTGTATCCTTCTTTCACCTCATCGGCAAGCATATCAACTTCAAATTCATCCCATCGTCTGATGAGGTCGTTCATATCGGCAAATCCTTCTGCCCTGTATAGTTTTCCATTCTTCTCCGCTGCAGGGAATTTCTCTCCGCCGTAATAACATGTATATAGTCTCAAATCAGTCCTCCAGCTTCACTCTGTATCCCATCTTAAACAGACTGTTTTCAAGTCCGAATTTCATACTTCTGTCCATTCTGTGAAATGCTTCTGAAAATTTCTCCGATGAATTATCGGGGTTATCTACCTGTTCGATAATATTTCCATCGGCTGCATATGCAATATATTCACATTCATATTTTCTGACTGTAAATTTATCGTCATAAGCTATTGTAAGTACTCCTTCGATGTCCCCTACTGCGGGATCTGATGGAAAGCTGTTCACAAGATTAACTACACATTTTCTTTTAAGTCCGTCGTCCATATTTGTTCTCCTTTGAATTTATTCTGCGGAAGTCAGTTCTTCCCATGCCTTGCTGTATTTGTTTCTGAAATATTCTCTTGCCTCATCCGACGCAAGAAGTGCAGCTCTTGACTCGTCAGAATTGTGCATCATATCGGCTTTCTTCACTTTCCTTGCCGTTGGGTTTACCTTCAGCCTTCTGATGTATTCAAGATAATCCTCATCCTTCTCATGGGTGAGAAGTTTCAGAACTTCAATCACCTCTGCGGGAAATTCCCCGGCAAGTTCTTCGAAGGTGACATCCGTATCCTCTACCACATCGTGAAGCAGAGCCACACATACAGATATCTCGTCATCCATCTGTTCCGCCAGATGAATCGGATGAAAGATATACGGCATTCCTATCTTATCATACTGGTCACGATGTGCCTCATAAGCTATGCGTGATGCTTTTGCTGTAAGTTCAGTATATATCATAGGTTCCTCCTCACTCCCACATTATACCATAGAAAACAGAAAAGAGGCATCAAATGCCTCCTCATACTTTTGTCCTGGCACCGTTTTATACATAATTCATATCCTTTTTTGCATATAAACAAGCGTTACCGGGTTCTTATGCCTCACACAGCTCATATCTTTGCTGCATTTTGCCAGCTTCTTCAAACTTTTGATATGATATGTGGCAGCTATGCATTCCCGGTGCATGGCTGTTTTGAGCCTAAAAACTGTTGTCCATAATGCCAATCGCTCGTGAGCGGCAGCCCGATCATTCAGGATGGGAAGCTGGTCGGTGCGGTTACACACGTTCTGGTCAATGACCCGACGAGAGGGTACGGGATATTTATAGAAAATATGCCGGATGCGGTGGGATACAACAGTGCCGGAGGCAATTCTGCCCCTGTCTTTTTTTCGACACCCTATGTTATAATGTGTTTTGAGGAGGAAAGCTTATGGATAATACAATAAATGCTTCGGATTTTGAGAGAATCTATGAGACAAAGCAGTTCTGGATTGGAAGAATAGGCGGGGTAGAATTTGAATCATTTTACCTTGTTATTTCGGATCAGAGAGCTGTCTCCAGTCAAATTGCTGTCGAAATAACTCGGGACGATGTGAAAAGAATCATAGATTCCCATGGAGATCTGAAAATTGTTGATTCTCTCGCAAGAAATTTGAGTAATGGGTATCTCTATGTTAAGTAAGCAATTTGCGGCGATAAGGGAGCTGCATATCTACGAGAATGAGGAAATATGAAGATTGTTAAGCTGATCGGCATCCTCTGTCGGAAAAATGATGATGCGCGAAGAAAACAGGATTCCAAATCCAAAGTTCAGCCGAAATTGCAGCTGCCAACCGAGGACTGATGATTGTAGATGGGAGTCACATATAACAGAATCCGTCAGGTGTAAATGTGCTGTCAGCGTCATATGCTCCGCAATAGAAATAGAAACAACTTAATAAAAGAGAAATATTGAAGACCGTCAGACTCAAACGAGACTTGACGGTCTTACATTTTATGATTGAATTTTAGAAAACCGTTTCTTCCTTTACAGCGTCCACGCCTGCGAAATCCGGTTCAAAAGCATACATCCCCGTGTCGGTATCTACCGTCAGTGTACCCGGAAATGTATCCTGAAAGCTCAGCTTGTTAATTTCCATGGCCTCACCCCAAAAGATGATTTCTTTTTAATTCCATTCCTCTGCCAACAGGAAATCGCGGATGTTGCGGTGCTTGATTCCGTTTCTGCTCATGTCTAACTCATCCAGAGAGATAACATATTTCGGGTAGTTATCACGGATGCTGTCATACGCGCCAAACTCACGCTGAACGGTCTCATCGGATGCCAGCATATAGGCAACCTGAACATACAGCTTCTCTCCGCGTTTGTCGCATACAAAGTCGATCTCCTTATCCCTGGTTCTGCCGACTGTCACTTTATAGTCCCGGCGCAGCAGCTCCAGATACACAATGTTCTCCAGGATGAGGTTGATGTCACGCATATTGCCGCCGAAAACAGCCTCCCGGATGCCATGGTCAGCAATGTAATACTTCTCATTGGAGGCAAGGATCTGCTTTCCCTGCAAATCCTCACGCTTGACCTGATAGAACAAATATGCGTCGCAGCAGTATTTGATGTAGTTCAGGATAGTCTCCGGTGCAACGGTTCGCTTCTCGTTTTTGAGGAACTTCGCCAGAGAAGTTGCGGAGAAGGTCGTACCCACATTCGCAATAACATAAGCGATGATGCATTCCAGCAAGTCCACGTCACGGATCTTGTTCCGCTTCACAATGTCCTTGAGCTGGACAGAGTTGAACAGATCATGAAGGTAGAGTTTGGAAGGATCATCCTCATAGCGGATGTTGGCAAGGTACGGCATACCACCGGATAAAAGATACTTCTGAAAGCATTTCTGGACCGGTTCATCCGGTGCGATGGAACGGTACAGTTCCAGAAATTCCGCGAAGGAGAATGGGTAAATAACGAACTCCACATAGCGTCCGCCGAGATAGGTGGAAAGCTCACCGGACAGGAGCTTTGCGTTTGAGCCGGTGATATAGATGTCGCAGTCAAGGGATACACGGAGGGAATTGATACACTTCTCCCAGTCTTTTACCTCCTGAATCTCATCAAAGAAGAGATAGGCCTTGCCGTTGATCTCTGCGGCTCTCCTGGTAATCTCATCATGCAGTGCCTTTGCGGTTTGCAGATGAGAGAAGTTCAAATCCTCAAAGTTGATAGAGATGAACTGAGCAGGGCTGATACCGGACTCCACAAGTTCCTCTTTTATAAGCTCCAGCATGACCGATTTACCGCACCGGCGAATACCGGTCATTACCTTTATCAGTTCCGTTCCGATAAACGGACGGATGCGCTTCATATACATTTCACGTTTAATCATGATAATCAGCCTCCTTATCTGTGGCTGAGCATAGTATAATGCATTTACGACTGAAATTCAATGACATGTCCGAGAAATTATAAGATATAACTGATAAAATCTATAGTTCAACAAATTCCGACAGTTGCACCTTAACTTTCAGTGCTTTTTATATCTAAAAATAAAATTCACCCTTTCTATACTATGTGTAAGGGCGAATTCTTTACAAGTTCTATTCCAGTATTAAACGTAGTATTTCATCCATACTCTTGTTGCTTTTTGCTATAGCTGCATAGATTTCTTCTTTCTTCAGAGAATCTCTCTTATCCAGAAGTTCTTTTAGTCTTGCGGTTGCAGCGTTGTATGCATCCCTGGTCTTCACAACTTCCTGCTGCGCTTTCTCTATTTTCTGCTCCATAGTTTCAGTGAAACACCGTGAAAAAGATTCAAACGGAGTGCAAAGGAATGAAACGCATAGCTGTTACTCCTCAAGTGCTTTATCTGTTTCAGTTTCAATCAGGGCAATTGCGTCATCCATGCTCATTGAAAGGGTACAGCCTGCAGCCTTGATATGACCGCCACCTCCATGTTTTTCACATATTGCCGCAACATTTGCACTTGTCTTGGCTCTCATGCTGACTTTAATGCTTCCATCTTCTTTCTCTTTAAGCAGGGCAGATATTTCAACACCTCGTATACTGCGAAGCGATGCAGCGATTCCATCAGTATCCTCCATTCTCGCCCCTGTACATCTGAGCATCTCCTGAGTTACAGGAGCAATAACAGCTCTGCCTCCGGATACAAACCTGGCTGCATTCATAACAGCAGATTCAAGTCTGATTCTGTTTGGTGAAACGTTTTCATAAATCTCCACGCTCACTTTGTTCGGTCTGAGATCAAAGTCGAACAGTTCTGTAACTATCTCAAAAGTTTTTTTTGTTGTGTTTGAGTACTGGAAGTTTCCTGTATCTGTTGTAATCGCCGCAAACAGTGCTTCGGCAGTCTCTGTATCGATTTCAAATCCAGCCTCCTTAATGAGTTCATACACAAGTTCCCCTGTTGCTGCTGCATGCGGATCTATTACAGATATACCTTCAAAACATGAAAATGTGGCGTGATGGTCAAGACAGAGCTTTTCTTTTCCTTTAAGGAAAGTGCTGTACCTCTTCGGCATTCTGTCTTCTCCGTGGCAGTCCAGGCATATGCAGACATCAGGATTATCAACAGTGTTCAGATCCCATGTACAGTAGCCTCTGTCAAGAAAAGCCAGGTTGTCCGAGATTTCATCCTCACATAATATATATGCTGTCTTACCTTCATTTCTGAGAACATGGCAAAGTGCCGCACTCGATCCAAGAGCATCTCCGTCCATGTTTGTATGAGCAAATATAAGTACCGAATCACTGTTTCTGATGATTCCGGCGATTTCCGTCATTCTACCCATCAGATTTCCTCTTCTTCATCATCGTCATGACGGATATCCAGTCTGCTGATTATATTATCGATATGCATACCGTATTCCGCTGAACTGTCTATTTTGAATATGAGCTCCGGAATATGGCGAAGTTTGACCTGTCTTCCGATTTCCCTTTTAATCAGACCCTTCACACTTCTGAAGCCTGCAAGAACACTGTCTTTTTCCTCCTGGGTGGGATTTCCGCCTTCGCCTGTTCCAAGTATGCTCACATAACAGGTCGCATAACTTCCGTCGCTTGTGACATCCACAGAAGATATGCTGATCATTCCTGATAATCTGGGATCCTTGATGCCTGAAATCAGCATTTGAGAGATAATCTTCCTGATTTCTTCACCAAGGCGTCCCTGTCTGTGACCTTTTCCCATTATCTTTCTACTTCCTCCATAATGAAGCATTCAATTATATCGCCAATCTTAATATCGTTAAAGTTCTCGATGCCGATACCGCACTCAAAACCGTGCTGTACCTCTTTGGCATCGTCCTTGAATCTCTTAAGAGATGAAATCCTTCCTTCATGGATTACGATACCGTCACGTACAAGTCTGATTTCAGCATTACGCTGCGCCTTTCCTTCCTGTACATATGCGCCTGCGATGATTCCCACTCCCGGAACCTTGAATGTTTCTCTTACTTCTATCTTGCCAAGTACAACTTCTCTGAACTCAGGATCAAGCATACCCTTCATGGCATCTTCAACATCGTTTATGATATCGTAGATAACTCTGTATGTTCTGATCTGAACCCCGTCTCTCTCAGCCATTTCAGTTACTGCTGTTGACGGTCTTACATTGAATCCTATGATGATGGCATCAGATGTGCCCGCAAGCATAATATCGGATTCATTAACTGTACCTACACCTGTATGTATAATCTTTACTCTTACGTTTTCGTTCTTCAGTTTTTCAAGCGATGCAACGATGGCGCCTACAGAACCCTGTACATCAGCCTTGACTATAAGGTTGAGATCCTTTGTTTCGCCTTCCTGAATCTGGCTGAACAGATCTTCAAGCGTACTTGCTGAATTCCTTGCAAAAATTTCTTCCTTCTGTTTCTGTTTTCTCTTTTCTGCGATTTCTCTTGCAACCTTGTCTTCCCTGACAGCATTAAACTCGTCACCTGCCTGTGGAACATCTGTAAGACCCAGAATTTCAACTGCTGTAGCGGGAGCCGCCTTTGCAATCTTGCTTCCCTTATAGTTTGTCATAAGCCTGATACGTCCGGAACATGTTCCTGCCACTACGCTCTGACCGGACTTGAGTGTACCGTTTAATACAAGAAGTGTCGCAACAGGTCCTCTCGCCTTATCAAGTCTTGCTTCAATAACTGTGCCGCTTGCAAGTCTTGCAGGATTTGCCTTAAGTTCAAGCATCTCAGCCTGAAGAAGAATCATTTCAAGAAGATTTGTAATACCTTCGCCTGTCTTGGCGGATACAGGAACAGATATAACATCTCCACCCCAGTCTTCGACAAGAATTCCATGCTCTGTAAGTTCCTGCTTAACTCTGTCAGGATTTGCAGCAGGCTTATCCATCTTGTTGATTGCCACTATGATAGGAACGCCTGCAGCCTTTGCATGACTGATTGATTCAACTGTCTGAGGCATTACACCGTCGTCGGCAGCAACTACAAGAACAGCGATGTCTGTAACGTGGGCACCTCTTGCTCTCATTGCCGTAAACGCTTCATGACCCGGTGTATCAAGGAATACAATCTTCTGTCCGTTAATCATTACTTCCGATGCACCGATATGCTGCGTAATTCCGCCTGATTCCGAAGCAGTAACATTAGTTGAACGTATAGCGTCAAGAAGTGATGTTTTTCCGTGGTCAACATGTCCCATTACAGTGATTATAGGAGGTCTCGGCTTAAGATCCTCCTCCTTGTCTTCGAAGTCTTCGATTCCCTCTTCAGCCTCCTCTTCTTCTACACTTGCCACTGTAATGTCAAGTCCGAGCTCTGCAGCAAGGATTTCAACTGTTGTTTCATCAAGATTCTGATTAATGTTTGCCATGATTCCAAGCTTCATCAGCGCCATGATTACTGTTGCTGTTGATATTTCCAGCTGTTCACAGAAGCCTGCCACTGTGATTGGAACAGAGATTGCTGTTGAACCTTCAGGTATTACTATCTGTTCAGCAGTATTGTCTTCTTTTTTGTTCTTAACATGCTTCTTTCTTTCCTTCTTTTCCAATGACTTGCTTCCGTATCCTCTTTCGTCATTTCTTTTCTGATTTCCCTTTTCCATCTTAGAGAACTTATCATGCTGTTCCCTGCTCTTCTGATGCTTCTCTTCCTTCTTCTTCTTGCTTGACTTTACAGGGGCTTCATTTACAGGCTCAGCTTTTACCCTTTTTTCACCTTTCTTTGGTGCAGCAGATTTACTCTCCTTCTTTGGGTCAGATTTCTTTTCTTCTTTTTTAGGTGCCTTATTTCTTTCAGGTTCAGATTTAGGAATTTCCTTCTTTGGCACTTCCTTTACCGGTTCCTCTGCCTTTGGCACTTCCTTTACCGGTTCCTCTGCTTTAACAGGCTCATTTTTCACAGCCGGCTCTTCAACCTTCTTCGGCATAGGCTTTGCAGTCGCCTTTATTGCATCTACAGCCTTCCTGTTTCTTTCGTTAACTTCCTGTTTTGCTACAGGTGTTCCCGGTATCGGCTTTGTCCTTACCGGAACAGAATCCTTTGGCATAGGCTTTCCGAGAGGAGGTCTCTTGCCAGGCTTTTCTGCAGGCGCCTTTTTTTCTGCGGGAGAAGGAGTCTTCTTTGTCTTTACAGAAGGCTGCACCTTTGCCGCCTTAACCTGAACTTTAGGCTCATTCTCAACCTTGGTCTCATGTTTCTTCGGGGCAGTCTTTACAACTTTAGTCTCATGTTTCTTCGCTTCATTTCTGATACGCACAACATCATCTATTGAAAGTTCGCCCGATGAATCATCGATTCCCATGCTTTTAAGTTTTTCACTCATCTCATCTGCTGTGAGACGGAGTTCCTTCGCTAATTCGTTGATTTTTATTACTGTCATTAAAACACCTCCCTGTCCGATGCTTTCTCCCTGTCTATTTCATCAAGGATTGATTTTGCGAAGCCCGGATTCAGTATGCCGAATACTCCCTTGCCATAGTTTCCTGTGATATGGGAAATTTCATCGGCATCACCATAAATTCTATATTCCACGTTATTTCTTTCTGCCAGAGATATAAGTTTCTTTTTTGAGTTTTCGGATATTCCTTCAGTTATTATGAGAAGTTTCAGTTTAGCCATCTGATAAATGCAGGTATTGTAACCAGAGCACAGTTTTCTTGCTCTGGCGGCAAATCCCAGATAGCTGTATATTTTCTTAATCATTTTTCATAAGCATTGATTCAAGCTGAGCAATAAGCTGCTCTTCCTGTTCACTACTCATCTCCATTTCAAGATTTCGCTTAAGGGCATTCTTTCTGATAGCCAGTTTAAGGCAGTCTGCATTTCTGCAGATGTAGGCGCCTCTGCCCTTTGCTCTTCCGGTGTTATCCACCGAAACTTCTCCTTCATATCCGGCGATGCGTATGAGTTCCTTCTTCGGTTTTGATTCCATACATCCCACGCATCTTCTCATTGGAACTTTTTTCTCTTTCACTCCGGTTCTCCTTATTCCTCTATTTCAACAAGCTCCTCACTTGTATCCTCTTCATTTTCTTTCATTTCTCTGTACTGGCTTTCGCTCTTGATATCTATCTTCCATCCGCACAGTTTGGCAGCCAGCCTTACATTCTGCCCTTCCTTGCCAATTGCAAGTGAAAGCTGATAATCAGGGACTACTGCAAGCGCTGTTTTCTCTTCATCTCCAATTATTACTTTTTCAACTTTTGCAGGACTCAATACATTCTTGATAAGAACTTCCGGATCATCGCTCCATGTGATGATGTCGATTTTTTCACCAAAAAGTTCATTTACAACATTCTGAACTCTTGCACCCTTGTTGCCTACGCATGCACCTACAGGATCAACGTTTTCATCTTCAGTATATACAGCCATCTTAGTTCTTGATCCCGCTTCTCTTGCAATGCTCTTGATTTCAACTGTTCCGTCCTGTATTTCAGGAACTTCCAGTTCGAACAGTCTTTTTACGATTGCCGGATGTGACCTTGAAAGAAACACCTGCGGTCCCTTCGTTGTCTTCTTTACATCCATGATATATACTTTGATTCTGTCGTTAATATTATACCTCTCACCGGGCACCTGTTCAGTTACCGGCAGAAGTGCTTCTGTTCTTCCGATGTTAACAAACAGTGTGCGGTTTGATATTCTCTGAATGATTCCTGTCACCATTTCACCCTGTCTGTCGATGAAATCATCGTAAACCATTCCACGTTCAGCCTCTCTTATTCTCTGCACAACAACCTGCTTTGCAGTCTGTGCAGCAATTCTGCCGAAGTCTCTTGGCGTAACCTGAAACTCAACCACATCTCCGACTTCGTATCTGTGATCGTATTCAAGTGCCTCATCAATCGAAATCTGAGTAAGTTCATCCTCGATTTCCTCTACTACATCCATTCTCATGAATACATCAATATCTCCGGTCTCTCTGTCGATGTTAACCCTTACATTCTGTGATGTACCGTAATTTTTCTTGTATGCTGAAACAAGAGCTGTTTCAATCGCCTCAATCAGCACTTCCTTTGCAATACCTTTTTCTTTCTCAAGATCAGCTATAGCCTCTATAAATTCCTTGTTCATTTCTTCTCCTCTTTAAAAAATTACTGAAAGATTTGTCTTTGCCACCTTGTCCAGCGGCAGTTCTATTCTTTTGCCATCCGCTACTATCACAAGCGTTTCCTCTGTAAAATCTTCAAGAACAGCCTCCTTGAAGTTCTTCCTGCCTTCAACAGCACTGTACAGTTTCACATCTACAGGATGGCCCTTGTATCTTTCGTAGTGCTCAGGCTTAATCAGCTGTCTGTCCATGCCCGGCGAACACACCTCAAGATAATAGTTCTGTTCAATAGGATTCTCCTCATCGAGTCTCTCATCCAGAAATCTGCTCACAAGCTCGCAGTCGTCAGTGCTGATATATTCACCCTCCTCCGGATTCTTTCTGTCGATATATACTCTGAGGAACCAGTCTCTTCCTTCCTTCTGGAATTCGACATTCCAAAGCTCAAGTCCGTTTTCATTCAGAAATTCCGAAATCAGTTCTTCGATGAGCTTTCTGATATTCTGTTTTGTCATTAAATTTCTCCCATACATAAGTTAAAGAGCAGACGTTATCTGCTCTTTAAACTCTCTGTCTAAAATTCTTGCAACAACATAGTATCATACAAAGTTCTGCGTTGCAAGAGTTTTTCAGTAATTACGTCTCAAATTGAAAACGGTGAAAAATCCTAAAGTAAATTCCATATTGGAATTTGCGGTGGAATTTACTTCG
>JAEDDI010000061.1 GCA_016293805.1 Bacillota bacterium
TATCCATCCTGCGCTCTTACCTTTACCGTTACTGATGCTGCCGTACTGCCTCCATCAGCAAACGCCATACCCGGCATCATACTTAGCACTACCGCAAATGACAGCAGTATTGCCAGTATCTTAGAACTAACCTTCTTCATAAGAATACATTCCTCCTATTCTTCTTCCTTTAACTGGTTTATGCATGTCTCCTGACTTAGTTTCGCTGCCTGACCCACCTTCTCGCATAAGCAATGGTATCCTGAATCAGACTCCACATCACAGTAGAGAGGATCTGTGCAGGAATCTCACCCGCTTCCATCTTCGCCCCTTGCCGGGGAACATAAACCATATTGCAATAACATATATGTATCTAAAGCTTAACGGTCTTTGATGCACTGTACAGACCGTAAACTCTGTTACCATTAACTGTTTTGTATGCTCTGACCTTCACATAGTACTTCTTACCTTTAATCAGGTTAGTAACAGTCTTTGATGAAGAAGTCCCCGAAGTCACATACACATTCCTGACATTCTTAGTAAACCCTGAATTAGTTGCTACCTTAATATGATATCCCTTTACTCCGCTCTGCTTCTTCCATGTGCATTTAACACTTTTTGAGGAAGCTTTCTTCACAGAAGAAAGTGTACCTTTAACAGGTGTATTATTCCTGTACTGGGCAAGGCTGTATAACGCCTGCTCTGTTGCAATACCATTTGCCGAGCCTCCCTTGAGGTGAGCAAATGCACCTTTATATTTGATATAGTAGGACATCAGTCCATCCACAGCAGACTTGCCGTTCTTAATGAACCTGCTGTCGGTATTGGGATTTATGCCAAGCGAAGCTAGGGCATAAATGACCTGGGCGCAGGATTCTGCTGTAGGTGTGCCTACAGTAGAATACCCGCCGTCTGAATTCTGTATCTTTGAAAGGCGTGTTACAGCCTTATCTACAGCCGCTTTTACCTTAGTATCAGTTCTGTAGTATGGAGCAAGTGCAGATACGGCCATTCCTGTCATATCCGAATCAGCATTCATTCCTTCTGTAACCCATCTGCCGTCTTCCATATATACGGATATGCTCCATCCTCCGTCTGCAAGCTGTCCAGCCAGTATACATTCAATGTATTTTTCCTTTAACCGGTCATTGCCGTCCCCAAGAGAGTCAAGCGCCCTCAGCGCCCAGACGGGACCGTTGATTCCCTGCCATACGACTGCATCATAGTCGCAGATTTTCTCAGCCAGGTTATACCCGGCCACATTCTCAGGATCAAGACCAAGCTGTCCGTATGCGAGAACCACCCTTGAATACTCGGTGTACTTCTTTGCATGAAGTACACCATTCACTTCAGCTGTCTTAGCCTCGACAGCTTTTTGATACGATGATATATATTCATCCGTCATTTTGATTCCTGCCTTTGAAAGGCCGAACATTATCCACTCGTCCCCATATCCGGGGTCTGGCGCTGCAAGCTGCAGGTACTTGCCTGCAGCGGCGGCTGCACTGTTCACTGATGTATCTGCCGCTGCGAAAGCTGTTCCTGTAAACATGGTTACAGCAACTGCAATCGACAGAATTACTGATAATATCTTCTTCATACTTACGCCCCTTTCTAGTTTGCTCCAATGTCGCTTCCATATCCCCTGCAGGAATATCTCCATACAATTACATCACCGTCTCTCAGGTAATAGTTTGAACACCCGTAGTTCGGATACCAGCCGTTTACTGAAAACATCCACCCGCTTGCAGGGCCTGCATCAAACTCATAGAGGAATCCTATTGCTTTTATATATGAGGATTCATATACCGGGGTATATTCAAAGTCAATCTGGATATCGTTGTTTCTGCAGACTGTGCTGAGCGCATCAAATACTGTGTTTTCCGTCGTTCCGCTGTAGGATGTCTTTGCAAGTATTACACCGTCAGAAGGTATATATCCCCTTATAGACTCATTTTCAAGATATTCCATATGCTCTGACAGCGCATCACATCTTATCTCAACTGTCACCGTCACGTTTTCAGGTTCGTCCGGCTTTAGCGCCTCGTTTCCGCCGTTTGATGCTGAAGGATTCTTGGAGTTATCCACCTTGATGTCCTCAGGACTTGTGTTTTTCTTCTGCTCCTCGGTGAGGTTATCAACCTGACTGGGTGTATCCTTTTTCTCTTCGGTTTTATCCTCTGTCTTCTCTGCATCTCCCTCGTTTGCAACGACTGTCTGCCCCTGTCCGTCGGGAAGTTTAGAGTCCCTTCCCTCTATGGATAACCCTATGGCGGTGCCTGCAATGACTATGACTGCAAGAATTATAAGGGAGAGCTTCTTCATTCTTTTTTTCCTGATTGTTTCTTTTAACTCCATAAAAAAATCTCCTGCCTTCCGTCTGAAAGCAAGAGAAAAATGGGCATAATTATCCCGCAGTATCTCGATTAGCTCTCCCGGAAGCATCATCAGAATCCATATCAGCAGGTTTCCTGGCTTACAGATTGTCGCTTTCTGCGTCTTCTCAGCATGATGCCAATGACATATTGCAGATTACTCCCTGTTTACAGTGACCGGCTCGCTCAGGATTTTCACCTGATTCTCTTTTAACCCTGTGATATACAGGGCACTGATACGGTTGTTATTAATTTTTATCTGTTATTTAAAGCAATATCCTTTATTCTGTCATATTGCTTCAGTATATACTCATATCCGCTTCTCCTGTGAGGAATAAGGCAGGCTGAGCAGTCCTTGACGCCTTCTTCTGTATAACTGAAGTTACCTCCGCATCCTGAGCCAAGAGCATACAGCGGGCAGTAGCAGAACAGACAGTTAAACTCTTCCATGCCATCAGCGCAATGACAAGGGAAATACTCGCAGCTGTCGTGTCTGAAATACTTAAAATTCTCCCCCATAACACTTCCTCCTACGGAAAACAATGCATTATCAGTGTAAATTCTATTCCTGCCGGTAAGAACTGTCAACTGATATCATCAGAAAACTCTGACTCTGCATCAGGTGTCTGCTTTGCAGGATGCCCGTACCTGCGCTTACGAATGCATATCTTGGCGGCACAGTTCTGACATATTTTTCGCTGTACGCCTCACAACCGGCAAGATCTGCAATGTGGTTCTCATCGTAATGTGGTGTAAACATGTACACAGGCGCGTCTATATTATTCTCCGATCATTTCCACTTGCTGTTTTGGGAAGTCCAATTACCTGTGAAAGCATTGCCTTCTACCGCTGCCATAAACGGTTCTGTAAGAAACGCTTTTATTGTTTTCAGCACGGTGCTGTAGTCATCCGTTTTCGTATCAATTTTACGAACGAAGGCTTTCCACTTTTTCTGCATGGCAGAATCGTCTGCAAAGCTCATAACCTGTTCAAACTGTTCAACATCAAATTTATTGGCAAGATAGTAGATATCGTAGTAATCCTTCATTCGGCTGGAAAATTCCATCAGACTGAGGATTGCGTCTATTTTCTCAGCAATCGTCGTTTCAAGAGAATAAGTATTTACTGTCGGGGCTGTCAAAGCCGGTAAGTGAATAGATAAACAATTCGCCTTTCAGCACAAGATTTTCTGCATATTTGGATTTTTCCTAATGGCGCAAAAATTCCTCTGCAGTAATATCAGCCATTAAGCAGTACCTCCATTACATTCATCATTTTTTTATAAACGCCCATTTCTTTTGCATATTTGGAAAGGGTTGCAAGGTTTTTCTTTTCGTCTGATACATAGGCGTTGATTGCTTTATTAAATATCTCATTATCCAGCTTCGTACGGTATTTGAAACAGTCACAGATAGTGCGTTCACGGTCATATACGGGAAGTGTGACACCGTTAAAAGAACCTGTTGTTTCACCGAGGCGGTACATATCGTTCTGAACATAATACGCCTTTACCGGTACTTTTTCCTGTATGGCTTTTACGGTTCTGGAATAGGAACGGGGAACGGTAATCGTCCACTCACGGGGCGCAAAATCGCTGTAACCGTAATAAAACAGCGCCGATTCAACGCAGACGATGCCTTGTGTCATCAATTTGGAAAGGAGTACTTCTTCTTTGAGTTCATCCCCAACAGACAGCTTATAATAACCATGCCTGATACGTTCAATATATCCCTGCTTAAAAAGTGTATAAACATCTTGTTCTTTCAGTCCGGCAGAAATGAAATCAGATTTCTTTACAACTTCACCGACTGTATTAAATACTTCGTTTACGATATCGTGCTTACTCAAACTGCCACCAACTTTCTGCACGCAGTATTCTCATTATGCGTGTTTATATTATAATAGATTGTTCCCCAAATCGCAAGAGTTTTACACGCTTTTTTGAAATATTGCGTGTAGATTTTGAAAACATATTGCAATTTGAAGTCAAGTACACTGTAATCCCGTTTTTCAGCACTTGAGTAAAGCAGCAACGGCGAAACCTATTGAAATTGAATAGGTTTTCGCCGTTTTCGATGATAATATCTATATTGACATATTTGCGAATTTTTTGCCTCGGTATATGTTATATCGGTGAATTATATGATACACTGATCCCAGTCTCTTTCTTTATTGAATTTACGAATTTCGTTTATCAGGTTACGCATAATCTCTTTCTCAAAAGACCCCGCGTGTGCGGAGCCTCTATATATCTTTCAATACTCCAATTCTAATTAACTTTCCCTGCAGAGCCTTTCTATCTCATCCACAGACATGCCTGTCTCTGCCGATGCTTCTTCCGCTGTAATCAGTCCCTTGCTCACGAGCCTTTTAACCATTTCTCTTCTTTCTTCACTTCTGCCTTCAGCCAAACCTTCACTTCTGCCTTCGGCCAGTCCTTCTTCTCTTCCCTTTGCTCTCTCCCTTT
>JAEDDI010000028.1 GCA_016293805.1 Bacillota bacterium
ATCATACAGCAGAGGAAATCTGTTCGTAATACCTATCGAGGAGTCTATTCTTTACGTTGAGCCTGTATATCTTGAAGCGAAGAATTCTAGTATTCCTGAAGTAAAGAAAGTAATAGTCGTATTCGGAGATCAGATAGCATATGAATCCACTCTTGCGGAAGCGCTTGAATCCATGTTTGGAAATGAGGCATCGGGCGGAGTGACATCAGCGCAGCCGGATGAAAACGGCAGCGGGGAAATGACACAGGATGAAATAATCAGTGCTGCACAGAAGGCATTTGACAATGCCCAGAGCGCACAGTCAAATGGTGACTGGGCACAGTATGGCAAATACCTTGATCAGCTTGAAAAATATCTTGGAATGCTCAAGTAAGACAAATTATATCTATAGATATGAGGGGCATCCATATGGATGCCCCCATAAGTTGAAAAGGAGGTTATATGCTCGATTTTAACTTACGAACAATGCTATTCACCATTAAACCGGAACATCATTCGGGAGAACACCTGAAGGAGATTCTGGTAAAGCATCCTGAGGTGCAGTTTGTATCATTTGTAGGAATCGATATCGGCGGGCACGACACCGATGAGAAGATCCCTATGAAAGCTTTTTTAAACGATGTGGATAAACTGCTGTCTGATGGAGTTCAGACTGACGGTTCATCAGTAGTACTTCCTAAAATTGCGGATCTTAACAATGCAAAAGTTGATATCATCCCCGATCTTGATGTTAACTGGTATGTGGACTATAATCTGGATCACGTTGTGGACGGAATGCCGGTAGGAACGCTTCGTATTCCTTCATTCCTTAAACACAACGATACCTTTGAGGTGGGCTCAAGAGTTATACTCCGCGATGCGATGAAGACATTCAAGGCGGAGATAATGAAGATACTGCATGAGAATCCATATGTATTTGAATATATGGATATCGACAGCGCAGATGATATTGATAAACTTGTGATAACATCTGCAACAGAACTTGAATTCTGGGTCAAGACTCCTGATGAACAGTCGGACAAGGAACAGCTTTCAACGGCACAGGAACTGAAGACTCAGTACTGGAAGAGAACCCAGGGACCTGTTCGTACAGCACTTGAGAAGTGCCTTACAATTCTCGACCATTACGGTTTTGAGATGGAAATGGGACATAAGGAAGTTGGAGGCGTCAAGGCTAAACTTTCACATACTGGAAGATATGATCATGTAATGGAACAGCTCGAAATCGACTGGAAATATTCAGATGCGATGCAGGCAGCCGACAATGAAAATATGATTAAATATATCGTTCGTGATGTTTTCAGAGCCTACGGTCTTGATGTCACATTCCTTGCAAAGCCTATAGAAGGTGTTGCCGGAAGCGGTGAACATACACATATCGGTCTTGCAGCGAAACTGAAGGATGGAAGAATGGTCAGCATGTTTGCATCGAAAAACAACGAGAACTACCTTAATGTAATCGGATACGGTGCTCTCATGGGCATTCTTGAAAACTATGAAGTAATCAATCCTTTCGTTTCGTCTTCAAATGATGCGTTCAACAGACTGAAGCCGGGATTTGAGGCTCCTGTGTGCACTGTAACTTCAATGGGCAAGTCGGTTGATCTTCCTTCGAGAAACAGAACAGTTCTTCTGGGACTTATACGCGATATGAAAAATCCTCTTGCAACAAGATTTGAACTGAGATCGCCGAATCCAAAGTCAAACACGTACCTTGTTCTTGCCGCCTCATATATGGCAATCATAGATGGCGTGAGGGCTGTTGTTGCGGCAGGAAAGACTCCTGAGGAGCTTGAGAAATCAGTAAGCAAGAAATCAGGAGAGGAGGATTTCTATTTCGAAACCGAAAGAGAATACCGAAGTGAACTCGATGTATTTGAGAATTTCACCCCTGAGGAAAGAGCCAGACTTTTTGGAAATCCTCCTCAGACAGTATGGGAGAACATTAAGGCATTTGATCTTTATCCTGAGAAGACAAAGATATTCAGGGAAGGCGGCGTTATGACTGATATTGTTCTTGAATCCTACAGAGAGGCCATTCTCAATCAGTGGATACTGGAGCTTCACAACAGAATCGTTCCTGATGCAATGGACGATGTAAGAAAATGCAGAAAACTTCATAAGGACGATGAGGCAACAGATTACGATCTTGTAATGTGGAGCAGAGTCGAGAAACTGAAGTTTGAAATAGCCAAGAATACAATCGACGAGCACTGCATACTGGGCAGAATTATCGACAGCCTTGACTCCGGAAACTATGAGGAGGCGTCAAAGCTTCAGATAAAGGCACAGGAAAAACTGTCTCAGCTTACCGATACGTATCTGGCATACAAAAAGAATTTGATATAGGAAACAGGGAGAAACCATAAAAATGTTAGACATTAAGAAAATAAGAGAAGATTATGAAGGCATGAAAGCCGGTGTTGAAAGAAGAACAAAAGGAAGCTTTGGAATTGAGCACATTCCTGAAATCGATGCGAAGATAAGAGCTGCAAAAGGCGAAGTTGAACCAATGAAGGCGACTTTAAACAAGGTTTCAAAGCAGATCGGCGTTCTAAAGAAAAACGGTGAGGATGCAACAGAAATTATGGCGGAGATGAAGAAGCTTTCTGCTGATATCAAAGCCAAGGATGAAGAAATATCAAAACTTGAAAGCGATATCAGGGATGTACTTCTGGGAATTCCCAACATTCCGGCTGAACATGTACCTGAAGGAAAGGATGATTCCGATAATATTGAAATCAGAAGGTTTCTTGAGCCTACCAGCTTTGATTTCGAACCGAAGGCACACTGGGATATAGGTACAGATCTGGATATACTTGACTGGGAAAGAGCGGGTAAAATAGCAGGAACAAGATTTACAGTATACAAGGGACTCGGTGCGAGACTTGAAAGAGCAATTACCATGTTCATGCTTGACCTTCATACAATCGACCAGGATTATACAGAGATTCTCCCTCCGTTTATGGTAAACAGAAGCGCAATGACGGGTACAGGACAGCTTCCTAAGTTCGAGGAGGATATGTTCTATGTTCCTCAGAAGGATTTCTTCCTTATTCCTACTGCAGAAGTTCCTGTAACAAACCTTCTTGCACAGGAAATACTCAGTGAAGAGGAACTTCCTGTTCACTATACAGCATATACACCTTGCTTCAGAGCAGAAGCAGGTTCCGCCGGAAGAGACACCAGGGGACTTATTCGCCAGCATCAGTTCAACAAGGTTGAGCTTGTTAAATTCTGCAGACCTGAAGATTCATGGGATGAACTTGAAAAACTCACTGCAGATGCTGAAGAGGTTCTTAAGATATTAGGTATTCCATACAGAGTTGTGAAGCTTTCAACAGGAGATCTGGGATTTTCGTCAGCATGCACATATGATATAGAGGTATGGATGCCTAGTTACGGCAGATATGTTGAAATATCATCATGTTCAAACTTCCTTGACTTCCAGGCAAGAAGGGCTAATATAAGGTTTAAGAGAGAAGGAGGCAAGAAGCCTGAATTTGTTCATACTCTTAACGGTTCGGGACTTGCAGTAGGAAGAACAACAGCGGCTGTACTTGAAAACTTCCAGCAGGAAGACGGAAGTGTGGTTATTCCGGAGGCACTCAGGAAGTACATGGGTGTTGATGTGATAAAATAGCTTATTGTGTGAGACCGGCGGGTTTTCCGCCGGTTTTTTTAGGAGAGGATTATGAATATACTGGCAGTGGGTGCAGGCGGTTTTTTAGGTGCTGTTGCAAGGTATCTGATTGGAAAGATTCCGTTTCCTGCATGTGGTTTTCCACTTGCGACATTTACTGTAAATTTACTCGGAGCCGTTATAATCGGTATTGTTTTTGCGCTGACAGCAAAACTCGGAGGTTCAGATTCAGGTACGGTGCTTTTTCTGAAAACGGGATTCTGCGGAGGGCTTACTACATTCTCGACATTTTCTCTTGAAGGGCTTTCGCTTATACAGGACGGACACGCGGGAGTATTTGCAGTATATGCGGCAGCATCTGTGGGCGTGTGCCTTCTTGGAGCTGCTTTGGGAAATGCTATAGGAAATATGGCGGCTTGACAGGATACAGAGATGTATCCTTTTTCTAGTTAATAAAGATTAAGGATTTCTTAATAATTTAGACACTTTTTTCTTAATGGGATTGGATGGATAATGAAAATGGAGGTTGGATATGGCAAGAATTTTAGTATGTGACGATGAAAGAGATATTGTAAGAGCACTTAAGATATACCTTACCGCGGCAGGATATGAAGTGCTTGAGGCATATAACGGGAAGGAGGCACTGGATGTGGTAGGAGAAAATGAAGTTGATCTTATCGTTCTTGATGTGATGATGCCTGTAATGGACGGAATTGAAGCCATTATGAAGCTGCGCGAAAACTATGATATGCCGGTTATATTTCTTTCGGCCAAATCAGAGGATCAGGACAAGATTCTTGGTCTTAATATCGGAGCTGATGATTATGTTACGAAGCCGTTCAATATGGTTGAGGTTGAAGCACGTATCAAGTCCAATCTTAGAAGATACAGGGCACCTGCAAAAGCGGAAACTGATGAGACTGTCGTTTTAGGGGGGATAGTATTGAATGACAGGACCAAGGAGGTCACATCAGATGGAGAGAAGATTACTCTCACACCGAAGGAATATGAAATTCTAAAGCTCCTGATGGAAAACCCGGGCAGGGTGTTTTCCCCAAAGGAGATATACAGACGTGTATGGAATGAGGACCCGTTCGGAAGTGAAAGCACCGTTACCGTGCATATCAGACACCTTCGCGAGAAGATAGAGATGAATCCTGCAGAACCAAGATATATCAAGGTTGTCTGGGGGCAGGGATACAGAATCGAAAGGGGATAAAATAGATATGATTCTTGTAATTACGCTCATGATAGGAATTATTACGATTGCAAAAGGAGTAAACTATGAATAAAGGTCTTTTAAGAAATACCTTCGCAAAGACGATGGCGGCTGTAATGCTTGCAGTTATTCTTACCACTGCTGTATTTTCAGCAGGCACAGCATTGGTGCTGAGCCATTATGAGGCATACAGTAAAAGTTTCAGCAGAGTGATGTCAAACATGCTGGCAGTCGATGCATACGATGAAGCTAGTAATTTCTGGGAAGAAAACGGCGGCAGTATAAGTGAGTTTGACAAGAAAAATGCAGCCGAACCTGAAAATGCTGACTTTATCGTAAAGGACAAAACCGGAAAAGTAATATACAATTCAGTAAGCAAAAAAGAAAAATACATATCAGAGTCAACACTTTACTCGTATTTGAGTGATGACGACAAAAATAATGCGGAAGTGACTGCATACCTTACTTCTTCATATGTCAGCGACACCATGAAATCACTGATGCAGACGATATACAGCGCCAGATACAGAGTAGTGATATACAGTGCAGTGCTGTTTATTATTGGAATTATGCTTGCGGCAGTGCTGCTGATTAATGCGGGTAAGAGAAAGGAAGATGATGATATCCACCTGCGAAGGATGGACAGAATACCATCAGATCTGTATCTTCTGCTTGCAGGGGGAACAGTGACAGGGCTGGTAGCTATAGGCATTGAAGCAGTAATGTCGGATACTATATCCGGAACACTGATAGCCTATCTTCTTGGGATACTGTGCATGATTATAGTAACGGCGTTTATGATGTGCATGGCTGTTCAGTTTAAGAAGGGAATAATATTAAGAGGAAGTATCATAGGGAGAATCTGCATCGCATCAGCGAAAGGAATCAGAGCTCTGCCCTATGTATGGAAGACAGTTGCTGCTGCATTGATAATTGCAGTGCTCAACTTCGTTGTGATAGGAATGAACATATACGGAGGAGGAGCAGCAATTCTGATTCTTGAGGTAATCGCCGCTTTTATAGCAGTCTGGTATATGTCAGTCATGATAGGAAGACTGAAAAAAGGGGGAGAAGCGATTGCATCAGGAAACACAGCTGTGGAGGTCAATACCAAGGGTATGTCTTCCGAGATGAGGAAGCATGCGGAAAATCTGAACAGCATCAATCTGGCGATAGTCAGGGCTGTGGATGAGAGAATGAAGAGCGAGATGTTCAAGACTGAGCTGATTACTAATGTGAGTCATGATATTAAAACACCGTTAACCTCGATTATAAACTATACGGATCTGCTCAGGTCTGAACAGCTGAATAATGAAACCGCATCCGAGTATGTGGAGATCATAGCAAAGCATGCGGCAAAACTGAAAAAACTGACAGTTGATATAGTGGATGCATCCAAGGCAAGCACAGGCAATGTCAAAGTTGATATTTCAAAGCTTTCTGTCGGAATGATGCTTGAGCAGGCTGTCGGAGAGTACAGAGAGAAACTTGAGAAAAGTCACCTTGTGCCTGTCATTTCGATTCCGGATAACGATATTGAAATAATGGCTGACGGAAGACACATGGGAAGGGTTCTTGACAATGTGCTTAGTAATATCTGCAAGTACGCGCAGCCTGAAACCAGGGTATATATGGATGTGAAGGAGGATGGAAACAAAGCAGTTATTGTGTTCAAGAACATCTCCGGGGCAGAACTGAATATATCTGCAGATGATCTGATGGAAAGGTTTGTGAGAGGAGACGCCTCAAGAAACACTGAAGGTTCGGGGCTTGGGCTTTCAATTGCAAAGAGTCTTACACAGCTTCAGGGCGGCACGTTTGATATCGCAATTGACGGAGACCTGTTTAAAGTTGTCATAACAATGAACATGGCAATGGATATGTCGGGGGAATAGACTCAGAGGAGATATATGGGAAAGAGAAGAAAGAAGAGAAGGGGCAGGGGCATCCTTGTCCTTCTCCTTGTGCTGGCAGCAGTACTGATTATATGGAGACCTGTGGCGGAACCTGACGCAAGGCTTAAGAGATATGCCAGTCTTCACGGCATTTCTGCAAGTGAATATCCGCAGTCTCTTGTCAGGCTTTATGAGAATAACAGGGAAACGGAAGATTTTGTATTTGAGTATCCGATACGCAGGGACGAAGAAACGGACATGAATCTTTCCGGGATTGATACATCGAAAGTTCCGCTTCTGATTCAGTGGGATCAGAGATGGGGATACAGAAACTACGGCGATGATATGATGGGGCTGACAGGATGCGGACCGACATGTCTTTCTATGGTATATATTTATCTCACAGGAGATACTTCATTTAATCCATATGAGGCGGCCAGATTCTCAGAGAGGAACGGATTCTATTGCCGGGGAGAAGGAACCAGATGGGCAATGATGACGGAAGGGGGCAGACTCTTGGGGATGGACGTGACCGAGATACCAAAAGACAGGCAGAGGATATATGATAATCTTGATGTGGGGAACCCGATTATAGCCAGCGTGGTTCAGGGTCATTTTACATCATCCGGACATTTTATAGTTCTTACTGGAAGATCGGGAGACGAAATATATATAAATGATCCGAACAGCATCAGAAATTCGAAAAAACCGTGGAATTACGATGAAATAGAAAGTGAGTTTGCAAATCTCTGGGTATTCAGGTGATTGTGTGATTTTTATGAATATTGGACCTTATTGTTTTCTTATCGGGAGGATTCTGATAGAATATTTATAAACACTTAAGGGGGGATATACATGAAGAAAGTAAAATACATACTGATGCTTCTTCTTGCGGCAGGAACGCTTCTTCTTTGCGCATGCGGTGCAGATAATGATATCGGAGAACTGGTGCTTCAGGACAGCTTTTCGCCGAATGAGGAATACGTTACTGATGATTCCAAACTTATATACTACAATATTGATGTCTATCAGAACAGCGATAATGTAATTACGGTCAGAGCATATAAGGGTGAGGATAATTCAGCGGCGGCAGAATACAGAGTTATTGCTCCGGGCACACTTTCAGAGGATGATTTCTTTGTGGAGTGGCTTACTGCTGACGGACAGTATGAGGCCACAGAAAATAATCAGTATCAGATTGCAGAGATTTCACTGAGTCAGGACGGGAATGTCTACAGTGACTGCAAGGTTGATTTTTCAGACTGCAGTGTAGAAACTGTTCTTGACAATTCTGAAGATGAGGAAGAATAGCATGATGTACAGGAAGGGATGATATCTCTTCCTGTTTGTGATATAATGAGAGAAGTTACGGAAGGAAAAGGTGAGAAGATGGCGAATCTATATGAACTGCTTCATGCATTAAACAGCGGAATCACACCGGGTACAGGTGAGCCTGTTGATGTGGAAGAGCTGAGAAGCGATAAAGTCAGAGAAGAGATAATAATGCTGGCACAGTCTGCAGGCCTTGTAATGGCGGATATGAGAACAGAGTCATCATTTAATTCGGCGGGCAATGAAATCCTCGGCAGCCTCAAAGTGTGGCGAAGGGACAAGGCTTCTGAATTCGGAGTGCCAGAGACTGCAGTGCTTGACGATGTTCTGCTTCGTGAAATTGCTCACTCGGTTATATCAAGCGAAAGAGATCTTGTGGATACAGGCATACTGCCTGAGGGGAAATACGAATTGTTCGGGCAGGAGATATTTGATATACTCAGGGTCTTTATGAGGCAATCTTGACTTTAAACAAAAAGGGGATATAATAGTGTGGGTGATAATCTGTTTCCGGACGGGAGCAGATTAAATTTGTTAAAAGCGAGAAATTGAAATGGAAAAAAACAGAAATACTGTCAGACTTGCCAAGATGGGCATGCTGGTTGCAATTGCGGTTGTGCTGGTATACTTTATTCACTTTCCTATCATACCTGCAGTGCCTTTTCTTGAATATGATCCGGCAGACATATCGATACTGATCGGAACATTTGCGTTCGGCCCCCTTGCGGGCGTGATACTCACAGTTGTAACATCTTTTGTCCAGGGGCTTACAGTAAGTGCGTCAAGCGGTGCATACGGAATCATCATGCATATTATCGCAACAAGTGTCTTTGCACTTACAGCAGGTCTAATATACAAGAAAAACAAGACAAAAAAGGGTGCAGTTATCGCTCTTGCCGCAGGTACAGCTGCGATGGCTGCAGTGATGTGTCCTGCAAATCTTATGATAACGCCGCTGTTTATGGGTGTTGAGAGAAGCGTTGTTGTTTCGCTTCTTCCGTATATCATCCTGTTCAATATAATCAAAGCAGGCATAAACAGTATAGCTACATTCTTCCTTTACAAGAGGATATCAGGATTTCTTCACAGATAAAATGAGAGAGATAATAATAAGAAACGAAGAGGAAACAAGAGAATTCGGGCTTGAACTTGCAGGTCATCTTGAGCCGGGTGACGTGCTGGCTCTTATCGGGGAGCTTGGTACCGGCAAGACAGCTCTTGCAAGGTATATAGCGGAGGGACTTGGCATAAGCCGAAGCATCGTTTCTCCGACATTTGGAATAGTAAAAGAATATACGCAGGGGAGAATTCCGCTGTTTCATTTTGATGTCTACAGACTTGCGGATTCTGACGAGTTTATTGAAATAGGGGGAGAGGAATACTTCTACGAGAAGAACGGAGTAAGTATCATAGAATGGGCTGATATCGTAGAGGACATTCTGCCTGAAGACACAAAATACATATATATTGAATACGGCGCGGACGAAAACGAAAGGATTTACAGATGTACATTCTAGCACTGGAGACAACAGGGCCTCACGCATCGGTTGCTCTAATCGATGACAGAGGACATACGAAAGAACTTGTCAATGACGGAACACTGAACCATCTTGAGAACCTGGCACCTATGATCGAAGAGTGCCTGGGTATGGAAGGAATCACACTCAGGGATATATCATATATCGCCTGCTCACAGGGCCCCGGTTCTTTTACAGGCATCAGGATAGGAGTAACCACTGCAAGGGGACTTGCCCAGGTTCTCAACTGCGATGTTATTCCTGTTGAAACTCTCAGATCGTTTGCCTATGCGGCAGTTGATTATTACGGCCTTATATGTCCTGTTATCGATGCGAGAAGGAACCAGTGCTATGCGGCTGGATACAGCTGGAAGAGAGGTGATCTTGAAGAGGTCATCCCTCCGGGACCATATATGATAGATGACTTTCTCGAGAAGGTTCAGAAGACGCGCAGGAACTGTCTTTTCTTCGGAGACGGAATCAGACGTTACGGAGAGAAGATTTACGGTATAAAAAACGATGTGGAGACTGCAGGTGAAAGCAATATGCTGCAGAGAGCGGGACTTGTGGCAATGGCGGCTCTTGACGGATACATGAACGGAGATATGGTTCCGTACGGGCAGCTTGAACCGATATATATGAGAAAGGCCGAGGCCGAAAGAAAACGCGAGGAAAGACTGAAAAATGAGTCAGCTGATAATTAGACAGGCAGAGGCTTCCGACTGCAGGGAACTGGCGGAACTTGACAGACTATGCTTTAACGTACCTTGGAGCCTTGCCGCATTCGAAGCTGAATTTAAATACGAAAATGAAGCGTTCTATGTGGCTGCGCAGATTGACGGGCAGCTTGTCGGATATATGGGAATGCGAATGATATTCGATGAAGGACATATCACAAATGTGGCTGTGCATCCCGAATTCAGGAGGAGGCATATAGCTAAGGCCATGATGAGCGTGTTTATAGCAGAAGGAAATGCGAGGGGAATTACTTCCTTTACCCTTGAAGTCAGGGAAAGCAACGAGCCGGCTATCAGACTTTATGAGTCGTTCGGATTCAGGGCTGCGGGGCTTCGCAGAAATTATTACCCGGATAATCATGAGGACGCAGTTATAATGTGGAGATACGAATATGAAGGACGGAAAGACACTGATACTTGCAATTGAATCAAGCTGTGATGAGACATCTGCCGCTGTTGTCGCGGACGGCAGAACTGTGCTGAGCAATATTATCTCGTCGCAGATTGAAATACACACACTGTACGGAGGAGTAGTGCCCGAGATAGCGTCAAGGCATCATCTTGAGAACATTAATGCCGTGACAGACAGGGCTCTTTCCGAAGCAAAAGTTGGACTGGATGACATAGATGCTGTGGCCGTTACAATGGGCCCGGGACTTGTGGGGGCTCTTGTTATAGGAATCGCACATGCCAAGGCAGTTGCTCTTGCTTCAGGCAAGCCGCTTATTGGGGTTAACCACATGCAGGGGCATATAAGTGCCGCATACATAGAAAACGAAGATCTTGAACCTCCTTTTATGGCGCTTGTCGTTTCGGGAGGACATACCAGTATTGTCGAGGTTACAGATTACAACAGGTGTGATGTTTTGGGGTCCACAAGGGATGACGCTGCAGGCGAGGCGTTTGACAAGGTGGCAAGGGTGATAGGTCTTGGATATCCGGGAGGTCCCAAGATTGACATGATATCTGATGAGGGAGACCCCGGTGCCGTTGAGTTTAAGAGAGTATTCCTGGAGAAGGGAAGTCTCGATTTTTCGTTCAGCGGAATCAAGACACAGGTGATTAACTATGTAAATTCCCGTAAACAGGCAGGCAGGGAAATAAATCCTGCAGATATAGCTGCGGGATTTCAGCAGGCCGTTATAGACGTAATTGTCACCAAGACAGTTGATGCTGCAGTGGCCGGAAACAGAGACAGGATAGTTATGGCGGGAGGAGTTGCATCAAACAGACACCTGCGTGCTGCCATGGAGGAAGCCTGCGGGGCGGCAGGCATCAGACTCTACAGGCCTTCACCTGTGCTGTGCACAGATAATGCTGCGATGATAGGCTGCGCCGCATATTATAAATATATTAAAGGAGAGTTTGACGGGCTTTCTCTTGACGCCTGTCCTAATCTTGAGTTTTAGAAGATGATAGTACTTTCAGCAAATGATATAACAAAAACATACGGAACTGATGTGATTCTGAGAAACGTATCGTTTCATGTGAACGATGGAGACAAGGTTGGAATTATAGGACTTAACGGTGCCGGAAAAACGACACTCCTTAACATTATAGCGGGAGATCTTCCGTGCGATGAGGGGAACATTTACATTTCAGGAGAAACGACGATTGGATATCTCAGACAGAAGGATGATTTTGATTCTGACAATACGGTTATGGAAGAAGTCATGTCTATTTTCTCATCTGTTACAGAACTGGAAAAGGCAATACCGCTTCTTTCAGACGAGATAGCCAGGCTGTCTGCCCAGGGAACCAGAGCCGGTGACGAAATCGAAAATATGCTTCACAGACTGGATCAGATGCAGGTTGATTTTGAAAACGCAGGCGGATATACATACAGAGGAGAGATAAAGGGAATACTCTCAAGTATGGCCTTCGGAGAAGATACATACGACAAAAAGATCAGCATTCTCAGCGGAGGAGAACGTACAAGACTGTCTCTTGCATGTCTTCTGCTAAAGAAACCCGGCATTCTTCTTCTCGATGAACCTACCAACCATCTTGATATCGGCACGCTGAAATGGCTTGAACAGTATCTGAAATCGTACACAGGGACTGTGATGATAGTATCCCATGACAGGTATTTTCTTGATCAGAGTGTCAGCAGAATATTCGAGATATCCAATCACAGGCTGAGAATCTATGAGGGCAGCTACTCACAGTACTCTGTGAAGAGAAAAGAAATACGTGAAGCGGAGATGAGAGCATATCAGAAGCAGCAGAACGAGATTGCACGTCAGGAGGATATGATAAGAAGGTTCAAGGAAAGAGGAACCGAGAAACTGGCAAAGCGTGCGGCGTCACGTGAGAAGAGACTTGAACATATGGAAAGGCTGGAAGCTCCCGAGTCTGAGTCGGCGAAAATGAAGCTTGTATTCCGCGAGAACTTCAAGACAGGAAATGACGTTCTTTCCGCTGAGCACCTTTCGAAATCCTTCGGATACGGAAGCAGCAGAAAACTTCTCTTTGAAAATGTGGAAATGGACATTAAAAGGGGAGAGCGGATATGTATCGTTGGACCCAACGGCGTCGGCAAGACAACGCTTCTGAGAATTCTTCTCGGTGAACTTGAAGCTGACAGCGGAAGGGTAAGATACGGATACAATCTGGCGTTTGGATATTATGATCAGGGTCAGAGGAGTCTCAATGAAAACAATACTGTGCTTGAGGAACTCAAGGAATCATACAGCCTGTACTCAGATACAGAGATGAGAAACATTCTGGGAAGATTCCTTTTCAGGAATGATGATGTTTTTCTTGATATAAGGTCACTTTCGGGAGGCGAAAAAGCAAGGCTTGCGCTTGTCAAAATCATGCTTTCGGGTGCCAATGTGCTTATTATGGACGAACCTACAAACCATCTGGACATAGAGTCCAAGGAAGTGTTTGAAGAGGCGCTTCTCGACTTTCCCGGTACTGTTATTGTTGTCTCCCATGACAGATATTTTCTCAACAGGATACCCACTAGAATTCTTGAACTTGATAAGGATGGTATTACAGAGTATCTTGGCAGATACGATTACTATGTCGAAAAGAAAGAGCAGATTGAATCCGGCAGACAGTTTTTTTCAGAACCGGGCGGAGCGGACAGGCAGAATAAGTCAGAGATTACAGATTCGGCCATGATGAGGAAGGCAAAGAAGGAGCAGGAGGCCGCAGACAGGAGACTTCGCAGAGAAAGAGAAAGACTGGAACAGGAAATTGCAGCTCTTGAGGAAAAGATTGCACAGTGCGGAGAAAGACTGTCAGATCCTGCCATAATGAGCAATCATGTACGGCTTGGCGAGATTACTGAGGAAATGAACGAATACAAGGTGACTCTCGATGAAGTTTTCGAGAAATGGATAGAGATTCAAGATGAATAAAATACATTTCTGATGAATAATTTGCAAAAATCCTTGCATATTATGTATATCAGGTGTAAGATAGTACCATACTATTAAATATTAAGGAGTTTGTTATGAAGAAATTATTCAAAATTATACCTATTTTTGCTCTTGCGGCAGTTCTCTGCTTCGCATTTACAGCATGCGGCAGCGAAAGCGGCTCAACAGATGAAGGTGCAGTTACAACAGTAGAGGAAGGCGTTCTTCACATGGCAACAAACGCAGCGTTTCCTCCATACGAGATGACTGATGACAACGGCGGATTTGAAGGAATCGACATTGAAATAGCTCAGGCAATTGCTGACAAGCTCGGCCTCGAACTTGTTGTTGATGACATGGACTTCTCATCGGTAATTACATCTGTTCAGGGAGGCAAGTCTGACATAGCAATGGCAGGACTTACAGTTACCGAAGAAAGAAAAGAAAACGTAGACTTCACAGATTCATATGCACAGGGCATCCAGGTTGTTATAGTTCCTGAAGGCTCGGACATCAAGACAGTTGACGATCTTGCGAACGATAAGATGATCGGAACCCAGGAAGCAACAACTGGATATATCTACTGCTCAGATACAGTTGAAAACGGCGGATACGGTGAAGACCACGTTATCGCTTACACTAATGGTGCAACTGCTATTCAGGCTCTTTTAGCAGGCAAGGTAGATGCTGTTGTAATAGACAACAACCCTGCAAAGGCCTTCGTTGCTGCAAATGAAGGACTTAAGATTCTTGATACCGAATATGTAACAGAAGATTATGCAATAGGAGTATCAAAGGACAATCCGGCGCTTCTTGAAGCAGTTAATGCGGCATTAAAGGAACTTATCGAAGACGGTACAGTTCAGAGCATCATAGACAAGTATATAACTGCTGAATAATATTAAATAGATTTTATCTCAGGGGATGGTTTATTCCGTCCCTTTATTTTCGTTTAGAAAGGTAATTTGCAAATGTTTGAAGGTTTGGAAAAACAGTTTTATCAGAGCTTTGTTGAGGGCGACAGATGGATGGGGTTTCTGAAGGGACTTGGCATTTCATTTGAAGTTACGCTGGGCGCACTGCTTCTGGGCACGGCGCTGGGAATTCTGGTAGCGGTAATCCGTACATCCCATGATCAGCAGGCTCCGGGAAAAAACAATTTTTTCCTTGCTGTGCTCAATGGTATATGCAAGGTATATTCAACTGTAATCAGAGGAACACCAATGATGGTTCAGCTTCTGATTATGGGATTTGTGGTTTTCTCCGCAAGCAGAAGGCTTGTCCTCATAGCGATACTTACAATGGGAATCAATTCGGGAGCATATGTATCTGAAACAATCAGATCGGGCATCATGTCCATCGACAAGGGACAGATGGAAGCCGGACGTTCACTTGGAATGGGTTATGTTCCTGTAATGAGGCATATAATCATTCCGCAGGCAATAAAGAACATACTGCCGGCCCTTGGAAATGAGCTTATAACTCTTTTCAAGGATACTTCACTTGTTACTGTCATCGGGCTTGCCGACCTTACCAAGGTTGCAATTCAGGTGCAGGCCAAGACTTATCAGGCGTTTATGCCGTTTATAGGGATAGCTGTTGTATATCTTACAGTTGTGCTTATTCTAACATGGCTGCTTGGAAAACTTGAGAGGAGGCTGCGCAAGAGTGATAGACATTAAGAATCTTTCCAAATCTTTTGGAGACAATCATGTATTAAGAAATATCTCAGAACATATCAACCCCGGAGAGAAGGTTGTTATAGTAGGACCGTCAGGTTCTGGCAAGTCCACTTTTTTACGCTGCCTTAATCTTCTTGAGATTCCAGATGAAGGAGTTATAACTTTCGAGGGAAAAGAGATTACAGGACAGGATGTTGACATCAATAAAATCAGGCAGTCCATGGGAATGGTTTTCCAGCACTTCAATCTGTTTCCCAATATGACTGTTATGAAGAATATTACTCTTGCTCCTGTTCAGACAGGATTTATGAAGCCGGAGGAGGCAAATGAAAGTGCGCTGGCTCTTCTTTCGAGAGTAGGACTTACCGAGAAGGCAGATGCATATCCTTCTTCTCTTTCGGGCGGACAGAAGCAGAGAATTGCCATTGTTCGCGCGATGGCAATGAAACCTAAGGTGATGCTCTTTGACGAGCCGACATCGGCACTTGACCCGGAAATGGTAGGAGAAGTGCTCGATGTAATGAAGAACCTGGCTGCGGAAGGAATGACTATGGCAGTTGTAACCCATGAAATGGGATTTGCAAAAGAAGTTGCCGACAGGATTCTTTTCATGGATCAGGGTATAATTCTTGAACAGGGAACTCCCGATGAACTGTTTGGAAATCCCAGAGAGGAAAGGACCAGACTGTTCCTGAGCAAGGTGCTGTAAAAAAAGCCTTGCATAGATATTATACATAAACTATAATGTTACTGAAATTAACAGATGGGAGTCTATATTATGTTTGAGAAAATTAAAGAGATTATCATAGAACAGCTTAACGTGGAAGAAGATTTAATCACTATGGATACACATCTTATGAAGGATCTTGAAGCAGATTCACTTGATGCAGTGGAAATTATCATGGGCATTGAAGATGAATTCGGAATTGAAATTCCTGACGAAGAAGCCGAGAAGTTCCAGACTGTAAGTGATTTAGTAAATTACGTTGAGGCTAATGTTGAATAATTTTTGATTTTATCCCGCCTCATGGCGGGATTTTGATTTTGTACAGGGGATTCAGATGAAGCAGGAAACAAAGATATCAAATGCAGTCATCAAGAGGCTGCCAAGGTACAGAAGATACCTAAGTGAACTTAAGCGCAAGGGTGTGGACAAGATTTCGTCCAATGAATTCAGCAAGATGATCGGTTATACGGCATCTCAGATCAGGCAGGACCTGAACAACTTCGGTGGATTCGGACAGCAGGGATACGGATATAATGTTGATGCGCTGTACAATGAAATAAGTGCGATTCTCGGACTTGACAAGCAGTACAAGATGGTTATTATGGGGGCTGGAAATCTGGGTCAGGCCATTGTGAACTATGCGTATTACTACAAGTCGGGATTTGAAGTAAGCGCGATGTTTGAAATCAATCCGAGAATAATCGGAATGAAAATCAACGATATTCCTGTTCTGGATTATGAGAATGTGGTTGACTTTGTTGAAGAGAATCACATCGATATCGGAATAATATGTGTTACCAAGGAGAATGCGCAGGCTGTTGCTGACAAGCTGTGCTTCGCAGGTGTCAAGGGAATCTGGAATTTCGCACCTGTAGACCTTGAAGTGCCGCCTTTTATAGCTCTTGAGAATGTTCAGCTTTCAGAGAGCCTTCATGCGCTTGCATACCATATGAAGAGAGAAAACAAGAGTCTGCTGGAACTTGAGAAGATCAAAGAAAAATGCAGAAACTGCAGTGATAAGGGCGTTACATGTACATCCGAAGACGGCATATGCCCGCACGAAGAATAAATACGGGTAATATAAAAACCGTTTCGAAAGAAACGGTTTGATTATTTTATGCGTAATCGCTTATTCCTGAACAGGAGCATCAACCGGGCAGACATTTGAGCAAGCCCCACAGTCGATGCAGGCGTCTTCATCTATTACAAAGATGTCGCCGTCCCTGATACATCCGATGGGACATTCGCCTTGGCATGCACCGCATGCTATGCAGGCATCAGTTATCTTATAGGCCATGGTATTCCTCCTTGTGAATTTTCTGAACGGAATTCATTATATCACCATTAATTTGATAAGTAAAGTTAAAATAAATGTAAGAAATATGCGTTGCTTCGCATACGAAAGGAAATGGACATGAAAATCTATGCACTAGTCGGCAAGAGCGGAACAGGAAAAAGCTTTCAGGCTGTAAATCTGTGCAGAGCGAAAAAAATTGATTCGATTATAGATGACGGACTCTTCATATATGGAAACAATGTTATGGCAGGTGTTTCAGCCAAGAGACAGCCTTCGATGATTAAAGCCATCAAGACGGCTCTGTTCACAGATGACGAACACATGAAAGAGGTCTGCGAAAAGATAAGGGAGATAAATCCCGAGAGTATTCTCATAATCGGAACATCTGTGAAAATGATATGGCAGATAATAGAGAGGCTGGACCTTCCTCCTGTCGATGATTTTATATATATAGAGGATATAACTACGGAAAAAGACAGACAGGAGGCGTACAGACAGAGACACGACCTGGGGAAACACGTAATTCCGGCTCCCGCATTTGAACTCAGAAAGGAGTTTTCCGGCTACTTTATAGACCCTATAAAAATGATAAGAACATGGGGCAGGAATGCGGGAAAGACGGTTAATGAGAAATCTGTTGTAAGACCGACGTACAGCTACAGAGGAGAGTATACCATATCGGATAAGGTGTTTGAGGACATTGTTATAAATGTGGCAGGCAGAAATGACAGAGTAAATTCTGTTACAAAGGTAGTTAATGTACAGTACAGAGAAGGTCTTCGGCTCAGTCTGACCATGTTTGTGGCAGAGGGAAACGCAGTTGTCGATACGGCAGCGGAGTTTCAGAGGCAGGTATGCGAAAAGATTGAATATATGACTTCGTTCAATGTTCTTAGTCTGGATATAGATGTGAAGGGTGTAAGATGATAGAAATAAGAGGCGTAAGAGATTTTAATGCAGAGCATATATTTGACTGCGGTCAGTGCTTCAGATGGAATCGCGAGGAGGACGGAAGCTATACGGGAGTTGCAGGAGAATATATCGCAAATATACGGTACGACAGCGGAACGGTGTATATTGACGGCTCGGGAAGCGAGGAATTCTGGAGAGATTATCTGGACCTTGGACGGGATTACGGAAAGATAAAGGAAAGACTTTCAGAAGATGATGAGATTATAGGAGCTGCGATAGAGTACGGAAGCGGAATAAGACTTCTTAATCAGGACAGATGGGAGACTCTCATCTCCTTTATAATCTCGCAGAACAATAATATTCCCAGAATTAAAGGCTGTATTGAGAAACTGTGTGCCATGTTCGGTAAACCGATTGGAACTTTCAGGGGAAAAGAGTATTTTTCATTTCCGGAAAGAGAAAGGCTTGCCGGGCTTTCCGAGGAGGATCTTGAGCCTGCAAGACTGGGATACAGGGCAAGATATATCGTGGAGACCGCAAAGGCTGATATAGACCTTGAAAAGGCATCGGAGCTTGACACTCCGTCTCTTTACAGGTATCTGCTTTCTCTTACAGGAGTGGGGCCCAAGGTTGCAAACTGCATACTGCTTTTCGGATTTTCAAGATACGACAGTTTCCCTGTAGATGTATGGGTCAGAAGAGTTATGAACAGACTTTACGGATTTGATGAGAAGGATATGAAGGGAATGACGCGTTTTGCAGAAGAAAAATTCGGAAGTCTTGGCGGATTCGCACAGCAGTATCTCTTTTACTATATACGTATACAGGAGGAAAGTTGAAATTAGTGGTTGACAACAGCATAAATAGTTGTAAAATATAGTTAGCACTCGATTTAAATGAGTGCTAATAACAGAGTGAATAATATAATAATATACACAGAAGGGAGACGTTTAAATGAGTTTTGGAATCAAACCTTTAGGCGACAAGGTAGTTATCAAGAGAATGGAAGCCGAAGAGAAGACTTCGGGAGGACTTATCATTGCAAGTCAGGCCAAAGAGCAGCCGCAGGTTGCAGAGGTTATGGCAGTAGGACCGGGAACTGACGATGTCAAGATGGAAGTCAGCGTGGGTGACAAGGTAATATTCGCCAAGTACGGTGGAATGGAAGTCAAGTACGAAGGTGAAGTATACACTATCATGAGCCAGAGAGATATTATGGCAGTATTAGAAGATTAAGAGAAAGGGGCAGAAATACATGGCAAAGGATTTATATTACGGAGAGGAAGCCAGAAGAAAACTTCAGACAGGAGTCGACAAGCTGGCAGATACAGTTAAGATTACACTTGGACCTAAGGGCAGAAACGTGCTCATTGATAAAGCGTACGGTTCACCGCTTATCACAAATGACGGTGTTACAATAGCAAAAGAGATTTCCCTGGAAGATGCTGTTGAAAACATGGGAGCTCAGGTTGTAAAGGAAGTTGCAAGCAAGACAAACGACGTTGCAGGTGACGGAACTACTACAGCAACACTTCTTGCTCAGTCAATCATCAGAGAAGGATTTAAGAACGTTGCAGCAGGTGCAAATCCGATGATTATCAAGAAAGGTATTCAGGGTGCCACTCAGGTTGCGGTTGATAATATTGACAGAATCTCAATTCCTGTAGAAACCAAGGAAGCAATCGCACAGGTTGCATCAGTTTCAGCGGCAGACGAGACAATCGGAGAACTTATTTCAGATGCTATGGAACAGGTAGGCAAAGACGGCGTTATAACTGTAGAAGAGTCAAAGACAATGGGAACTACTCTTGAAGTTGTTGAAGGTATGCAGTTTGAAAGAGGCTTCCTGTCACCATACATGGTAACAGATACAGAGAAGATGGAAGCTGTATACGAGAATCCGCTTATCCTTCTTACAAGCTACAAGATTTCAAACATTCAGGATCTTCTTCCTCTTCTTGAGCAGGTTGCCAAGGCCGGAAGAAAGCTTTACATCATCTGTGAAGATCTTGAAGGAGAGGCTCTTGCCACACTTGTATTAAACAAGCTGAGAGGAACATTCGACTGTGTAGCTGTAAAGGCGCCGGGATTCGGCCAGAGAAGAAAGGAAATGATGGAAGACCTTGCTATCCTTACAGGCGGTACAGTGATTTCAGAAGAACTCGGCTATGATCTTAAGGAAACAACTCTTGATATGCTTGGAACAGCTGCATCAATCAAGGTTGACAAGGATTATTCAGTAATCGTAGGCGGAGGCGGAAGCCAGGAGGAAATCGCCGATAGAATCAAGTCGCTCAGAACTCAGGCTGAGAAGACAAATTCAGATTTCGACAGAGAAAAGACTCTCGAAAGACTTGCAAAGCTTGCAGGCGGCGTAGCTGTAATCAAGGTAGGAGCAGCTACAGAAACTGAACTCAAGGAGAAGAAATTAAGAATCGAAGATGCACTTAACGCTACAAAGGCTGCAGTTGCAGACGGTATTGTTTCAGGCGGCGGAGTTGCACTTGCAAACTCAATCCCTGCAGTGGCAGAGTACGTTGAGACTCTTACAGGCGATGAAAAGACAGGAGCAAAGATTATCATGAGAGCTCTTGAGGAACCGGTAAGACAGATTGCTGAAAACGCAGGTTTTGAAGGCTCCGTAGTTATATCAGGTGTTAAGGAAGCAGAAGAAGGTGTCGGTTTCAATGCGGCAACTGAAGAGTATGTGAACATGATCGAAGCAGGTATCGTAGACCCTGCCAAGGTTACAAAGTCAGCTCTTATGAACGCTGCATCAGCATCAGCTCTTCTTCTTACAACTGAAGCAGGAATTGTTGATACACCTAAGTCAGCTGAAGCTATGGCAAATGCCGCAGCAGCTCAGGCTGGAATGGGTGGAATGATGTAATTTCAAAGTGAAACTGTATATGGAGAATCTGCATGAAAGCAGGTTCTCTATTTTTTCGCCTGTTCAATGAAAAATTACAGGAAAAGATGCGAGATGATATTATCATGTATTGAAATGGAATGAATATTGCTGTAAAATATAGTTTAATAATTTTGCGGAAAAATATAACTTTAGGATAGATGAAAGGAGATTTTATGGCAGTATATATCAATGAACCGTCAAGAACATTTAATGAATATCTTCTGGTGCCGGGATATTCATCATCAGAATGCAGAGTGGAGAATGTCAGTCTGAAGACGCCTCTTGTAAAGTATAGAAAAGGAGAAGAGGAACCGGCATTATCCATGAATATTCCAATGACATCCGCTGTAATGCAGGCGGTATCGGGAGAGAAGATGGGTGTCGCTCTTGCACAGGAAGGCGGAGTTGCATTCATATTTGTTTCACAGCCTGTAAAGGAACAGGCTGAAATGGTAGCAAAGGTTAAGAGACACAAGGCTGGTTTTGTAGTAAGTGATTCAAATCTCAGACCTGACCAGACTCTTCAGGATATTCTGGATCTGAAAGCCAGATCGGGACATTCAACAGTTGCAATTACAGATAATGGTACTGCAGAGGGAAAGCTTTTAGGTATTGTTACATCAAGAGACTACAGGGTGACAAGAATGTCTCCTGATACTGAGATTTCTACATTCATGACACCGATTGATGAGATGATTACAGGCAATGAGGGAATAAGCCTTTCAGAAGCAAATGATATTTTATGGGATCACAAGCTCAACGCGCTTCCGATTCTGACCAAAGACGGAAGACTTTCATCATTTGTATTCCGCAAGGACTATGATTCGCACAAGAGCAACCCGAATGAACTTCTTGACAGTCACAAAAGATATATTGTCGGAGCGGGAATAAATACAAGAGACTACGAGGAAAGAGTTCCTGCACTTGTTGAGGCGGGAGCCGACATCTTATGCATAGATTCTTCGGAAGGATATTCTGAATGGCAGGCTCTTACGCTGAAATGGATAAGAGAAAGATATGGAAATGACGTTAAAGTGGGAGCAGGCAATGTTGTAGATGCCGAAGGATTCAGATTTCTTGCAGAGGCGGGAGCTGATTTTGTCAAAATCGGTATCGGCGGCGGTTCAATCTGCATCACAAGAGAACAGAAAGGTATCGGACGAGGTCAGGCATCAGCAGTCATAGATGTTGCCAAGGCAAGAGATGAATACTTCGAAGAGACAGGAATCTATGTGCCGATCTGTTCAGACGGCGGTATCGTATACGATTATCACATGACACTTGCACTTGCAATGGGAGCTGATTTCCTTATGCTGGGCAGATATTTCGCAAGATTTGATGAATCTCCTTCCGCAAGACTTAATATTAACGGAAATTATGTTAAGGAATACTGGGGCGAGGGCTCCAACAGAGCGCGCAACTGGACAAGATATGACCTTGGCGGAACTGCTTCAATGAAGTTTGAAGAGGGTGTTGACTCATATGTTCCTTATGCTGGCAAACTCAAGGACAACGTTGCCCAGTCACTTCTAAAGGTTAAATCCACAATGTGCAACTGCGGGGCTCTTTCAATCGAAGAGCTTCAGCAGAAGGCTAAAATCACACTTGTTTCTGCAACAAGTATTGTTGAGGGCGGAGCTCACGATGTAATGCTCAAGGAAACAAGCAACAATTTCAGATAGGGGGCATTATGGAGCAGGAAATGATAATCGTCCTCGATTTCGGCGGACAGTATAACCAGCTCATCGCAAGACGAGTTAGAGAATGCAATGTATATGCGGAGGTGCACCCCTGCACTCTGGGACTTGATGAGATAAAGAAGATGAATCCGAAGGGAATTATCTTTACAGGCGGTCCCAACAGCGTGTATGACGGTTCATCACCGCTTTATGACAGTGCAGTCTTTGATGCGGATATTCCAATTCTCGGAATATGCTACGGTTCACAGATGATGGCCCATCTTCTGGGAGGCAGAGTTGAGACAGCGCCTGTAAGCGAATACGGATATACAGAGACAAAAGTTGATACTTCGTCTGTTCTTTTCAGTGATGTTGATGAGAATACAGTGACATGGATGAGCCATACAGACT
>JAEDDI010000029.1 GCA_016293805.1 Bacillota bacterium
AGTTTTCAATGTTCATTCGCCGTAGCGAACAGTAATATATTAACACCCTTTATCTCTCATGTCAAGAACTAATTTCGTTCATTTGACACTGTCAGGGGTGTTTGCTGTCTCGTGACAGCTTTTATATATTAACAACCCGTCACTCTGTTGTCAATAGCTTTTTTGACTGATATTTCAACTTGACTAAATACTTTATTCCACGACTTCATACATGTCGGATGCATCTTCTTTTCTTACAGTTTCCAGAAGCTTAGTCACCTTGACCTTAATTGTACTTGTACCGAACCTGATACTTATCACATCCCCTTCTCTTACTTCACTGCCCGGCTTTGCAGTTTTATCATTTATCATTATTCTTTCCTGCTCACAGGCTTCCTTAGCCACGGTTCTCCTCTTGATCAGCCTTGAATTCTTAAGATACTTGTCAATTCTCATAATCTTTTCCTCCCATAAAAAAGGAGCAGCATATGCTGCCCTGTGAAAACTATTTATTAACTCTCTCCTTGAGTTTCTTGCCTGCCTTAAACACAGGAGCCTTGGAAGCTGCAATCCTGATTGTTTCGCCTGGTTTCCTCGGATTTCTTCCCTGCCTTTCCTTGCGGTCTCTTGTCTCGAATGTTCCAAAACCTATAAGCTGAACCTTCTCGCAGGCTTCAAGCGCTTCCTCAATACATTCAAGCATTGCGTTTACAGCCGCATCAGCATCCTTCTTTGCAAGACCCGATTTTTCTGCTACAGCAGATATTAATTCCGCCTTATTCATTTTTCCCTCCTTATAATTGCAAAAACACACACAAAGATTCCTTATCGCCGGAATTCCATGCCTTAATTGTCGCATCTTTGTGAATATTTGTCAATTACTTTAAAACTTTTCTTAATACTGCGGCGACTCTATCCCCCTTTGGAATCACAGACAGCTCATCCATTGTAATGCTCTTTGTGGCAAACACAAGTACTGCATATGCGATGACAGACAGCACGATTGATACAAGAGCTGCAAGCCTGCAGCTGACAACAAGTGCAAACAGCCTGTAAGAGCCAAGTGTCACAACAGCCATGCCGAGAGTTGCAACAGCAGGCCTTATAAATGTAATTCCTATATCAAATCTTGTTCCTGTGTACTTTATTATCGCCATCACATCAAGAACAGATGCGACAATATATGCAGCACAGGTTCCTAATGCAGCGCCCACAACATTAAGTTCAGGAATTCCTACCAGTATAAAAGTGACGGCAGCCTTGAACACTGCTCCTATGCAGAGATTCCTTACAGGAACCAGCTGTTTTCCTATTCCCTGCAGTGCACCTGTAAGAGTCTGGGCTATTGCAAGGAACACAAATCCTACAGCAAGAACTATCAGACTGCCGGCCGCATCCACTGCCATATCAGCCTGGCGGCTGTAAAGCAGAAGGAGAATCGGTTCTGCCAGAATTATCAGTCCTGCAGCACACGGAAAACTCAGAAGATTTGACATTCTCACTCCCATCTTCACATTGTTTCTCAGTCCTTCACTGTCCTTTTCACGAAATGCCATGCTTATTGCCGGAACCATACTTATGGCAATACTCTGCACTATGATCTGTGGGAAATTGATTATTGTGCTTGCAAAACTCGAAAGTTCTGTATACAGATCCTTAGTTTCAGCATAACTGAATCCGACCGCCTGAAGTCTGTTTGATACTATCGATGCATCTATCAGATTCATGAGCGGCATAATACATGCACCGAGTGTAATAGGAACTGCTATGATAAGAATTCTCTTCATAACTTCTCCTGATTTTTCTTCGGTTTTTACAGCACTTTTCCGGATTCTTCTGTTAATATGTTTTCTGTTGGCCATGTAAATCAGCCAGACAACTACAAGTCCGCCTATTGCACCTGCACTGGCGCCAAAAGTCGCACCCGCAGCAGCATACTCAAGGTTCTGTGAATACTTCTTAAGCAGAACATAGGCCAGCACAAGTCCTGCGCCTACTCTGAAAACCTGCTCTATTATCTGTGAAACGGCGGTAGGCTTCATGTTCTGCATACCCTGAAAATACCCTCTGAATGCCGACATCACAGGTATAATGACAAGTGCAGGTATAAGCGCCTTAAGCGCGATTTCCGTTTCAGGCAGACCCACTCTGTCTGAATACCAGCCCGCCCCTATGAAGCAGAGCAAACCTGTTCCAATTCCTATTCCAAGAAGCAGTCTGAAAGAAACCCTGAACACGTTGTTCGCAGCATAGTGGTCTCCGATTACCGTCCTTTCAGCAACAAGTCTCGATATTGCAACCGGTATTCCGGCAGTCGCAAGTGTAAGCAGTATATTGTAAATCGGATACGCCGCCTGATAATAAGCCATTCCACCTCCAAGCCAGTTGGATACAGGAATACGAAAAAACGCACCGAGGAATTTCACAATGAGGCCGGCTACTCCTAGTATGGCAGCTCCTCCTACAAATGATTTCTTACTCATCTCCACCCCTATAACTGACTGAGAATCGCCTCAGTGTTTTTCTCTGTTTCATAATATGTTCTTTCGATATCTATAGTCAGATATTCTCCGTCTTTGTAAAGCACCCTGCCGTCACACATAGTCATAACAATATCGCTTCCTGATGCCGAATATACAATATTGGTTATAAGGTTGTGAGAAGGCCTCATATACGGAGTGTCAATATCAAGCACGATAAGATCGGCTTTGTTGCCCACTCTGATGAAACCACAGTCATTTCTTCCCTGTGCCCTGGCTCCTCCTGCTGTTGCTGCAGCAAGAGTCTGTACAGGAGATACAACCGCAGGATCATATATTGTCCCTTTTGTTGATATTGCAAACATTTTCATCTCTTCAATAAAATTTAAGCTGTTATTGCTTGCAACACTGTCTGTTCCGATAGCAACATTTATCCCTCTGTCAAGAAGTGCCGAAACATTGCATACTCCACTTGCAAGTTTGAGGTTTGATACAGGATTTACAGCTACTGTGACGCCTTTTTCCTTCAATATATCGTAGTCCTCGCCTTCAATCCAGACGCAGTGAGCAGCGACCGAAGGAGTATCAAATGCGCCGAGGCTGTTTAAATACTGAACCGGTGTAAGCCCCCCATGTCTTTCCTTGCACTCTTCATGTTCTTTCTTTGTCTCCGATACATGAACATGCATGTTGGCTCCGATTTCCTTAGTAAAATCCGCAAGCTGTTTTACCGCCCTGGGCGTTGTGGTATACTCCGAATGAATGCTCATGTCGATAATAATTTTCCCTTCGCCGGCACCGTTGAAATTTCTGTAGAGGCTCTCCGTCTCCTTGAATCTGTATGAGTCATACAGATCATCATCAGTAAAATGAGAGATAGATCTTGAGACGTTCGCCTTTGCACCTGCATCAAGTACAGCTCTTACAACATCTTCGCAAAAATAATACATGTCAGTGCTTGATACTATGCCGAATCTGATTGATTCCGCCATCGAAAGAGCAGTTCCCCAGTATACTGCTTCTGAATTAAGCTTTTCTTCAAAAGGAAACACTCTGCTGAAAAGCCAGTCATCAAGAGACATATTCTCACCGTACCCTCTCATGAGCGTCATGGCAGCATGGCTGTGAGAATTAACAAACGCCGGAAGGAGTACTTTACCCTTGCCGCTGTATACTTCTCCATATGATTCCTCAGGCATCACATCAGATATATACGCAATTATGTCTCCTGACGTTCCTACATACATATTCTTTCTTGTTTCATAGTTTTCGTCTATTATCGTAATATCCTTAAACAGCATCTTGTTCTCCTCCAGCATATTTTTCGGTTAACAATTAATTATTATACCATAAAAGAGTAGAGACTGCCATTTTTTCTAAAACAGCAGTCTTCTATTTTCAGTTAATATTACCTTTGAGTATATCAAGAACTCTGATTACATCATCAAGTCTCTTTTTTCTTTCACTTGAAATGATGATAACAGGCACTGTCCCTCCATGAAACAGCACACGTTTTCCGAGTGCATCCATTACTCCCGCAACAGCTTCCGGGTTCAGTTTTCTGTCCTTTGAAAGCTCAATCCTGACTTTCCCTCCGCTTTCATATATTCTTGAAGCAAAGCATTCGCCGGCCGTCTTCCTTATTCTTGATACTTTGATAAGATTTAGAGTCTGATTGGGCACATCTCCAAACCTGTCGATGAGTTCCTCAATCATGTCCTCTTCATCTTCCAGAGTATGAATATCAGCAATTTTTCTGTACATTGTGAGCTTTAATGCTTCATCTGAAATATATGATTCCGGTATGTACGCAGACACCTGAATTTCCACTTTTGTTTCTTCCCTCGCTTCATTCACTTCTTCTCCGCGTATCCTTCTGACTGCATCGTTTATAAATCTGCAGTAAAGTTCATACCCTATGTTCGCCATGTGTCCGCTCTGTGATGTGCCGAGAATATTTCCCGCCCCGCGTATTTCAAGATCTCTCATCGCAATCTTGAACCCGGATCCGAACTCTGTGAATTCCCTTATGGCCCGCAGTCTTTTCTCTGCAACCTGAGTAAGAACCTTGCCGGGTCTGTACATAAAATATGCATATGCTATTCTGTCAGCTCTTCCGACTCTTCCCCTGAGCTGATAAAGCTGTGACAGTCCCAGTCTGTCTGTATCAAGCACAATTATGGTATTAACATTGGAAATGTCAAGCCCGTTTTCTATTATAGTTGTTGCCACAAGTACATTGTATTCTCCTTCGGTAAAATCAAGCATTACCTTTTCGAGCCGTTTTTCATCCATTTTTCCATGACATACTATAACATCAGCCCCCGGTACAATGTCGGATATTTTCTTTGCGATACTGTTTATTCCCTGGACTCTGTTGAATACCACATATACCTGACCGCCCCTGTCAAGTTCTCTTGAGATAACACTGCGTATTATCTCATCGTCCTGCTCTGTTACATATGTCTGTACAGGGTATCTCTCTTCGGGCGGCTCTGTTATTACGCTCATATCCCTGATTCCCGAAAGTGACATATGAAGAGTTCTTGGTATCGGTGTTGCGGAAAGCGTCAGAACATCGACGTTTGTCTTAAGTTCCTTAATTCTCTCCTTGTGTCTCACACCGAATCTCTGCTCTTCATCTATAACAAGGAGTCCAAGATCTTTAAACTCCACATCCTCCGAAAGAAGCCTGTGTGTCCCTATTACAAGATCAACTCTGCCCTCCTTAATACGTTCTACTGTCTTTTTCTGCTCCGCTGCACTTTTGAATCTTGATAGCACATCCACCTTGAAAGGAAATCTCTCGAATCTGTCCTTGAGTGTGTAATAGTGCTGGTTGGCAAGAATTGTCGTAGGTACCAGAACTGCTGCCTGCTTTCCGTCTGCAACACATTTAAAAAGCGCCCTTGCTGCAACCTCAGTTTTGCCGAATCCCACATCACCGCACAGCAGCCTGTCCATGCATAATGGTTTTTCCATGTCCGCCTTTATCTCCTGAATGCACCTGAGCTGGTCATCTGTTTCAGCATACGGAAACGAATCTTCAAACTCCCTCTGCCATTCGCTGTCAGGCCCAAACGCATATCCTGACGCCTCCTGACGTTTTGCAATCAGTTCTATCAGGTCTTCGGCCATTTCATTCACAGCCGCCTTCGCTTTCGCTTTTGTCTTCTTCCACTCGCCTCCGCCAAGGCTGTTTATCTTAGGCGTTACCGAATCATCTGCAGAATATTTCTGAATAATATCCATCTGTTCCACAGGAACATACAGGCAGTCCTTGCCCGCATACTCTATCTTAAGATAATCCTTCTGGTCACCTTCTACAGTAATCTCTTCAATTCCCGTAAATCTTCCTATGCCATGATTCTCATGTACTACATAGTCGCCCTTCCTTATCTCAGTAAAATTCTTTATTCTGTTATCACTGTTTATTTTTTTCTTTCTTTTTCTCCCTGATTTTTTCCCTGAAAAAATATCGGCGTCAGATATCCACACCTTCTTCTGTTCAGGATACTCTATCCCTGCGGATAATTCTCCGGACTCTACCCGCACCCTGTCAAGGCCGTATCCTGCAAGAAATTCTTTCATATTCTTTTCTCTCTCAGCCGAAGAGCATACTATGACAGTTTCGTATCCGTTCCGAATATATGCTTCAAGCTCATTTCTAAGCATATCAAGATTTCCGCTTAGAACAACAGGCTGTCTGCTTCTCAGATTATACAGATTCGTATACTCTGATACACCTTTGATCCTCTTTGCAAAAGGGGAGAAAACATATATGTCTTTTCCGCTTCTGTAAATGTTAAGATAGTCATTTACAGACGGACACATTTCAAAATCAGAAGGCACTGCCATGCCTCGTGAAACCAGCAAATCAAAATCTTCTGAAGTCTCTCCCGCCTTGGTCTTTATCATTTCATACACCCTGTCCGGGTCATCTATCATGATGCATCCGTCAGTCATATAATCCCATATCATGGACATATCTTCATATATATACTGCATATGTCCCGAAAAACTCTGAACATTAGCCAGACTGTCAATATTATCAATTATACGTTCAAGCCTCGAATTAAGATTCTTTCTGCTCTCATCATCTTTTAAAGCAGAAAGCGCTTTCGCATATTCTTTCTTTATCTTCTCTTTGGCTTTTTCTATCTCTTTTCTGTCAGATGTAACTTCAGCAGCAGGATATATGTCTATCTCTCTGAGATTCTCACACGACCTTTGCACATCCGGATAAAATGATCTTATCGAGTCCACCTGTGTATCAAACAGTTCTATTCTGACAGGCAGACTTTCGCCTGCAGGGAACACATCAATTATATCCCCTCTGACAGAGAACTGCCCGGCCGCATCTGTCATGCTGAATCTCTCGTATCCGAAACTCACCAGAATATCCTTGAGTCTTTCAGGATCGATTTCATCTCCCGTTTTAATACATAAATGTGTATTTCTGAAAACTTCTGCCGGAGGATTCTTTTTAAGAGCATCACAAACAGAGGCTAAAACTATACATTTTTCCCCTCTTGCAAGACATTTTTTAATTCTTAATTTTTCGAGCATCCCTTCTCTGCTTCTTGCTTCGAATCTGATGAGACTGCTATCCTCCTGAGGAAGAATATATACAGGAAGACTGCTAAAAAAAGAAAGGTCCTTCGCCAGTTTCTCAGCCCTCGTTCCGGTCGCTGTAATAATCAGGCTCTGTCCCTTTTTTTCGGCTATGGATGCTGCGGCAGGTGCTGACTGACTGTCAGAAACACCTGTAATACTGACAATACCTTCTGTCATTATGCATCTCCGTTCTTTTTGTTTTTTGTATTATATCTGTTCATTGCGATATCTGTACCGTCCCTGACAATAGAAACAGCCGCATCTGCACATTTTTCAAACACAGGTTTCAGATTGCGCTCTTCTTCTTTAGACATGTTTCCTATTACGTAATCTGCAAGATTTCCCTTGCGGTTGTCCCCAATGCCTATTCGGATTCTCGGAAAATCACCCGATTCGATTTTGGATACAATGGATTTCATTCCGTTATGTGTGCCCGCACTTCCTTTTTTTCGAATTCTGATATCTCCTGCAGGAAGATCGATGTCATCATATATAACCACCAGACGTTCAACAGGTACCTTGTAGTAGTCAAGCACCTGACGTATTGACTCACCGCTGAGATTCATATATGTCTGCGGTTTAACGAGCATGACCTTGTGCCCTGCAATTATGCCTGTCCCCACAAGAGCCCTGTGCTTTTGCCTGTTTACTCTGATGCCTGTTTTTTCAGCCAGTATGTCTATTGTGATAAATCCCGCATTATGTCTTGTGTTCTCATACTCGCTTCCGGGATTTCCAAGTCCGGCAATGACGAACTCGATTCCGCCATTGCCGCCTTTTTTATTTTTCTTCCAGAACATATTAATCAAACAACTTGCTTACACTTTCATGGTTGTGAATTCTTGTCATTGCCTCTGCAAAAAGAGGAGCAACTGAAAGCGTTGTCATCTTTTCTATTCTCTTTTCGTCAGGAATAGGAAGTGTGTTTAAAAGAACTATTTCTTCGATTGCGGATTCTTCAATTCTTGAAATTGCCGGGCCCGAAAGGACAGCATGTGTCGCACATGCATAAACGCTCTTTGCACCCATTTTCTTAATAGCATTGGCAGCATTGACAATTGTTCCTGCAGTATCAATCATATCATCTATCAGGATACAGTTCTTGCCGTTGATATCACCTATAATGTTCATTATTTCGCTCTTGTTAGGTTCAGGTCTTCTCTTGTCAACGATTGCTATAGGACAGTTTAACGCCTCTGCCATGCTTCTTGTTCTCTTTACCGAACCATGGTCAGGTGATACTATGACGAGATTGTCTATATCCTTCTTTTTGAAGTAGTTTACAAGAATAGGCAGCCCCACAAGATGGTCAACAGGAATGTCGAAATATCCCTGAATCTGTGCAGCATGAAGATCCATTGTAAGGACTCTGTCAGCACCTGCTGCTACAAGAATGTTTGCTACAAGCTTTGCTGTAATCGGATCTCTTGCCTTTGCTTTTCTGTCCTGTCTTGCATATCCGTAATATGGAATAACTGCTGTGACTCTTCCCGCGGACGCTCTCTTCATTGCATCTATCATTATAAGGAGCTCCATAAGATTGTCATTTACAGGATTACACGTAGACTGTACGATATAGCAGTCTACTCCTCTTACTGTTTCACCGATACTGATTGAGATTTCTCCGTCGCTAAACTTATTTACTGTAGCCTTTCCCAGAGGCCTGCCCATAATTGCACTGATTTCTTCTGCCAGTGCAGGATGTGAGTTTGCAGTAAACACCTTATAGTCTGAAAAACCACCTAATTTCATCGTCACGTTACCTAACCTTTCTTTACACTGTTTATTTTTTGCTCTTCTTGAACAATCCGCTTTTCTTTGCCCATCCTTCTTTTATGACCTCGCGGGCTCTGCTTATATGCAACGATCCTTCGGGCACATCCTTTGTTACAGTGCTTCCAGCAGCTATGTATGCGCCGCTACCCACATGAACAGGGGCAACCAGGTTCGTATTGCATCCAATAAATGATCCGTCATCCACTGTGGATCTGAACTTGTTTGTTCCGTCATAGTTGACAAACACAACACCGCATCCAAGGTTCACATTCTCTCCGACGTCCGCATCTCCAATATACGTAAGATGTGATGCCTTGGTTCCGTTTCCAATGTTCGAATTCTTGACCTCGACAAAATCACCAACCTTGCATTCGTTTCCGACATTGCTTCCCGGTCTCATATATGCAAACGGGCCTACTGACGTGTCGCTGCCGACACGGCTTTCAAGAACTACGGAGTTCATCACTTTAGTTCTGTCCCCTATCCTGGAATCGGCAATGCGGGTTCCGGGGCCTATGACACAGTCCTCTCCGATGTACACATCCCCCTCCAGATGAACATCAGGATATATAAGAGTTCCTCTCCCGATTACAGCATCATCTGAAATATATGTTCTCCGGATATCGACAAACGCAACCCCTGCCTTTGCATATTCGAGGTTCTTCTGTATTCTGGCTTTTTCAGCCCTCTTTATATCTTTCATATTCATTTCTGTTCCTCATCCATCTTAAGGATAATCTCTCCTGCCTTGTATATATCACCTGCACCCATAGTGAGTATCAGATCCTTAGGCATAGACTTATTATACACGAATTGTGCAGCCTCTTCTTTTTCTGCGAAATAATATACTTCCTTATCAGGATAATTCTTCTTTATTTCATTGAGAAGATCCTGAGAACTTATATTATATGTATTCTTTTCTCTTGCGGCATATATCTCAGTGAGCACAACCTTGTCCGCATTCTCGAACGCCCTGCCGAATTCACTGAACAGGGCAAGCGTCCTGGTATACGTATGTGGCTGAAACATACACCACAGCTGTCTGTGCGGCACATTGCACGCAGCAGCTAAAGTAGCACGTATTTCGGTTGGATGATGTGCATAGTCATCAACCACAGATCTTCCATCCGCAGTCTTCCCCTGAATATCAAATCTTCTTGCAGTGCCGCCGTAATTCTCAAGTGTGGACTTAATCACATCAACATCAGTGCCCAGCATATGACAGCAGACAAAAGCCGCCATGGCATTAAGGATATTATGCTCTCCCGGAACAGCAAGCTGAATTCTTGCAAGGGCTCTGCCCTCAGTGCTAACTGTGAACTGAGGCATGCCGTTTATAAACTCAATGTCACTTCCGCAGTATGTACAGTTTTCGGAAAATCCGAAAGTGACAACATTGGGACGATTTTTTACAACGCTGTTGACAAATGGGTTGGCATCATAAGCAATAATGTATCCGTTGTCAGGAACAAGTCCTGCAAATTCGTTGAATGATGCAACAATATGATCAATATCCTTAAAATAGTCAAGATGATCCGAATCAATATTGAGAATGATTTCAATTACCGGCTTAAGATTCAGAAAGCTGTCCCTGTATTCACACGCTTCAGTGACAAAATACCGGCTCCTTCCTACAGCCACATTGCCTCCGATTTCCGAAAGATTTCCTCCTACAGCTATCGTCGGATCCTTGCCCGCATTTCTCAGAATAAGCGAAATCATGGAAGTGGTCGTAGTCTTGCCGTGTGTTCCTGAAACAGCAATGCTGTACTCATACTCTTCCATAATTGCACCAAGCATCTGGGCTCTTGTAACCGCAGGAATCCCAAGTTCTCTCGCCCTGACAAGCTCAGGATTATCATCCGATACTGCAACGGTATATACTACAAGATCTGCATCATCCACATTCTCCGCCCTGTGTCCTATGAAAATTCTTGCTCCCTTTGCGGAAAGCTTATCAGTCATAATTCCCGACTTCATGTCCGATCCGCTTACATCATAACCTCTTTCGATGAGAATATCGGCAATGGCAGAAAGTCCTATTCCGCCTATTCCGATACAGTGTATTTTCCTGCAATCTGATAAATCAATCATCAAATTAGCCTCCAAAATCATTTTTAATTCCCTGTTTTACACAGGTATTTATATTATAACACAAAGATTAGAAATTCCATCACTTATTTGCGGTTTTTCCAAATACATCTGTCCCTCTCGAATCTGAATAGTCTGATATTTCTGTCAAAAATCTTGTGCATCATATTATTGTGGGATATAATGGATTCATGAATTAGGTAAAGTTTTCTTTCGAAAGGACGGCAAATAATGAATATAACTGATGTCAGGATCCGCAAAGTTAGTGATGAAGGCAAGATGAAGGCAGTCGTTTCAATAACCTTTGACGATGAGTTTGTTGTACACGATATTAAAGTAATCGATGGTCAGAACGGCCTGTTTATAGCCATGCCGAGCAAGAAGATGGGAGAAGGCGATTTCAGAGATATTGCTCACCCTCTTAAATCAGAAACCAGAAACGCTATCAAGGAAGCAATCTTTGCAGAGTACGAGAAAATCGCCGAGGCAGAATAACAAGAACAGAATCTTGCGGCAGCAGATGATATGTTCATATTATTATCTGCGCATAATATGCTATTGGCGTTTTGGTTTTGCAAAAGAAATCTAAACGCTGCCGGATGAGCCATATCTATTTCTTTGGCAGAAAAAGCAGGCCTTGTGCTTTATACATCTTGATTCCGGGCAGAAAAAAGGCGCGGCCTCTAAAGCCACGCCTGTATTTATTGATGTCAGTCAACGAAAATGCTGCCGCCTATGAACTCCCGCAGTATGGAATTATTTACTATCACCGAATCGTCTTCAATACTTCTGAAATAGCTGAGGAATTTTATGAGACGCACTGCCTCGCAGTATTCCGGTTCATCAGGCTTTATCTGCCACAGAAGCGGCCATACATATTTTTTCAGCACTGACAGTTCGTATACATGAACCGAGTTGAAAAGCACATCGGCACAGTTGCTGAACGGGAAGATATTTCTATCCTCACCCGCTCTCACTTTAGGCCACTGCCTTATTGTATCCTGCGCACTGTAACCCCTGTACTGAAAATCTCTTGCCATTCTTCTGAGCATCCTCGCATCTGTTGTCGGTATACGGTTATGTCTGTCTATATTCAGCTGAGTAAACGGTGAAATATATATCTTGAATTTCTCATCTGCATCTATATATGGAGTCAGATCATCATTCAGAGCATGAATTCCTTCAATAACGACCGGTTCCCCCTCCTTAAGCCTTGTTATTCTTTTTCCGAACACCTTGCACCCTGTTATGAAATCAAATTCAGGAAGGTCCACTTCTCTTCCTTCAAGCAGGTCGTTCATATTACTGTTGAAAAGCTCCACATCCACGCTTGCAAGACTCTCAAAATCCTTTTCACCATATTCATCAAGCGGAGCATCTTTGCGCTCAACAAAATAATCATCAGTTCCAAGATAAAGAGGATGAAGCCCGTTCACCCTCAGCTGAACACAAAGTCTCCTTGCAAATGTTGTCTTGCCCGATGAAGAAGGTCCGGCTATGAGAATGATTCTCTTCTTCTGTTCTGTAATCATATCAGCAATCTGTGCAATCTTCTTCTCGTGAAGCGCCTCGGACAGCTGAATCAGATCCCTGTATTCACCCGTCTCAATCTTGCGGTTCAAATCCGATACAAACTGAACACCAAGAATATCCTGCCATTTTGTCGCCTCAATAAATGTATCATGCATCTTGTACTCTTCGACATATTCCGGAATGACTGACGGATTCTTCGGATGTGGAAATCTGACAACAATACCGTCTCTGTATTTTTTCAGTTCAAAATGCTCAATATACCCGGTAGAAGGTACCATCATGCCATAGAAAAAACCCGTATATCCATCAAGGGAGTAAAAACGGACTCTCTCTGTATGTCTGCTTATAAGTTCCAGTTTTTCAGGTTCGTTATTTGCAGCAAATCTCTCTGCCGCCTCTTTTCCCGAAACCTCTTCAAGGACGAAGGGAATATCTTCCGCTATAAGCTCTCTCATTCTCGACTCAATTGCCTCAATCTCATTGTCATCAAGTATCCGCTCGGCAACTGTGAAAAGCCCCTTGCTGATAGAATTACGCACATCGATAACCATATCCCCCAGAACATCCCTGCACGCCCTGAGATAAATCATTATTACGCTGTTCTGATATATTAGATTGGCAGCCTGATTTCTCATATCCAGATACTCAATGCTGCAGTCCCTGTCGATTATCTGAGTAAGGGGAACTACTGTATTGTTCTTCTTTGCGGCAAGAACTGTATATTCAGGCTTATCCTGTTCTCTCGAAACAAGTTCCTCAATCGTCAAAGGAGAATCAGCATACACTGTAACAAATTCAGCTCTGGGATCTTTTTTAATTCTTATTTCCATATCAATACCTCTCGAAATTGTTTTAACCCCATTATATCAGAAAAAGCAACCAGTGCAATATATGGAAAAACTGCCCCTTGGGGCAGTGTATCCGCAAACGGGTGTCAACCCCTGACTCTCTTGATGCCAGAGTCAGCCTGTAACGCTCTAACTGAAATGCTCTTCAAGAACTCTTCCAAGGGTTTTCGCTTCCTCGTCAGTAAGCGTTATTCCTCTGCCAAGCTTGGAATGGTCAGGGCTCCAGTCTCTCAGATCGACCTTGGCAGGTCTGTCATTCCATGAAACCAGATTAACCTCCTTCTGCCAGCCTGTCTGGTCATTGACAGACAGTACGCCTATGTGCTTTTCGATTTCGTGAGTTATCGGTTCTTTTGTTTCTGCCATAACTAATCTCCTCTCCTTCATTCACCTGTCTCTTCAAGTAAAAGGAGCGCCAGGCGTTTCGCCTCTGAATCGTGAAGCGTCGTTCCTCTTGACGCATACCTGTGATTCTCGTCCCATTCACGTATATCCAGCTTGGCAGGTCCGCCATTCCATCTGACTCTGTTCAGTTCCTTGGACCACCCCGTCGGATATGTTGAAATAACTCCGATATGCTTCACAATCTCGAATGTCACTTCTTTTGAATAATCCGCCATATTAATCTCCTTTCCTCATTGCGGGGATGCCCGTCTTAACGCAGAACAGGGAATTCATAATGCTGACCCGGGTTCCCCTGCTCTCATTATATCTCTTCCATATTTTTCCAGTCAATAGAAAACCGTGTTTTTCTGAAAGAGTTTCATTTAATGAAAAAACAGACTCCACAGAGCCTGTAATTTTCATATTTCTATTTCATTGCCGCTTTGATTTTTGCAGGGATTTCTCTGCACCTTGCCTCTGAAACAGAAGCAACAGAAACTCTCAGTCCTTTCGCAAGCGGTACAAGGAATATACCTTCAGCTTCAAGTTTCTTCGATACTTCATCAGGATTGTCACACGGTACTGAAGCAAAGAAACCTGCATCAAACGGAACGATTTCAAGATCAGCATCGGAAGCTGCCTGTTCAAAAGCCTTTCCGCGCTTTATAAGAAGGTCTCTATAGTATGCTCTTTCCGCATTCACCTTGGCAAGAAGGTCTTCATCTTCATAAATCTTTGCTATTACCTTCTGTGCAGCTCTAGGGCTGTTTGACCATGACGCACGTGCGGAGAACTCACACACCTGCTTGAATTCGGCTGCTATTTCAGCAGTAGGTGCCATGCAGATCATTGCCCCGCATCTCATTCCGTATAATGTGAATGTCTTAGATGCGCTGTATCCGATAACCGGAAGAATGTTTTCAGGAAGTCCTTCAAGCTTTGGAAGGAACTTTCTGTATTCTGATTCATCTCCTGCAAAATCTATATATGCCACATCAACATAAAGAGTTATCTTTTTGTCACTTCCCGCCTCTTTGACAGCGTCAATTATGCAGTCCCAGTCACCGAGTGTCATTGAGTATCCTGTCGGATTATGTGCCGGTGTATTTATAATAATCACCAGACTGTCCTGCTTTGCGAGAATCTCGTTGAGTTTTGCACTGAAATCCTCTTTATTGAATGTTCCCTCTTCATTTAAAAGGGTATATGTTTCAAGTGTTCTTCCAATTTCACCTGCAATTGACTTGTAGTTTGCCCAGTACCAGTCAGAAGTCAGAACAGCATCACCGGGTTTGCTGTAGTTTCCTATAATATCTCTGATTCCGCCTGTTCCTCCCGGTGTTGCAACTACTTCAGTGAAAGACTTCGGTTCAAAATCAAAGAATGCCGCTTTCCTGATTGCTGGCTTGAATTCTGCAATACCTCCTATAGGTGCATATTCTGCATAGTCTTCAGGAGCGAGGGTCTTGAAGACATCTGCAACCGATGATAAGACAACAAGTTTTCCATCATCATCAAGAAGCGCTCCTATTGTTGCATTAACTACCTTGTCCCTGCCTTCTTTTGCTATCATTGCCTTGGCACGGTTGCTTATGCCAAAAATCTTGTCTTCCTTGGGAATTGTTCTTCCGTTGGCCTGCGCCATTATATAATCTGCCATAGTATTGTCTCCTTTTCTTAAACATTCCTTAAAAAGGTATTATACCCTATTCCCCGTTCTTAATCAACCTGTACACAAAACAGCAAATCCGCATTAATGCAAAATATGTAAAGGTCACTTGACATTTATATCTGTTCATGATATATATGATGTAAAGCTAGCTTAACATCATTGAAAAGGGGAATAATATAAATGAGAAACATAATATCTAAGCTGCGAAAGGATAGTGGGCTTACGCAGGCAGACCTGGGCAAAGCGATGGGAGTATCAAGACAGACTATAATATCGCTTGAAAACGGGAAGTACAACCCATCTATTGAACTCGCATACAAAATATCACACTATTTCGGCAAAACCATTGAAGAGGTTTTCATATTCGGAGAGGAGAAATAAAATGAGCAGACTAGACAGAAGAATTGTGCTGGAAGTATTCTATATACTGGCAGGAGGCGCCTTTTTCATCCTGGGAATGACAGGCATGCTTGATTCGTTCTGGACAGGACTTGGAGCCGCACTTATTGCACTCGGAGTGCTGAGACTTATCCAGATTGGCAGATACAAAAATGATGAGGATTACAAGGAGAATGTAGATATTGCAAACAGCGATGAAAGAATCAGATTCATAACATCAAAGGCAAAATCAGTGGCATTCTACACCTCTGTTCTCCTCGAGGCTGCTGCTGTTATTGTGCTTCGCATCATGAAACTTGATGAACTGTCGACATTTGCAGGGCTTGTCCTGTGTGTTCAGATTGCAGTATACTATGTGGCCTACCTTGTTATAAGAAACAGATACTGACCTAAGCCGGGGCTGCACTATTATTAAGTCAAAACAAATCCGGAGGGTTTCTTCCCTCCGGATTTTCTCAGTCTATTTTCTTCTTGCCTATTACGATAAATCTTCCGTCCTCTGTGTGGTAGCTGCACGTGGAAAGCAATATAAGCTGTCTCCTGCTGTCGGTAAACCCGGTATCATAAAGCGACATTGACCTTATAAGATTCAGGTAACTTTTGTACTGTTCATCTGTTCCCGAAATAAAACTGTAAAGAGGCTCACCTTTTACAACATCTGTCTTAATTGCCGCTATCACCCGGTACTGTGCTTTTCCGTCCTCTGTTTCAAACTCGATTGTCTTGTGTTCTTCCCAGAATTCCTTCGTCTCGAATTTCGACAGCGTGCTGAACATGGACTTGTTGAGCATATTGTGACCGTAGATAATCATGTTGTCCGAATCAAGCGAACAGCTGCCGTCCATAAACGGGGTTCCGCTGTATGAATACTCGCCGTTGACATCAAGATGAAGATATTTTTCCGGGTAGTCAGGTGTATGCATAACAGGGTAGTCAATCGATGTTCCGTCCACCTTTAGCCATCCTATCATATCTCCCTCGGCCTTAAACGGTTCTTCGGTCTTCTGCCGCATATCATTTTTCTCTTTTTCAGTCTCAAGAACGTTCTTTTCCGCATTAAGCTGCATATATATGGTTACAGCTTTTATACCGCTAATAACCATAACAGCTGCAAGAATCACTATTACGGCAATCCTTATCTTATTTTTCATTATCGTGCACCTCCGGCAGTATTACTTCAAAACATGTGCCCTGTTCTCCTGAATACAGAACCCGTATGCTTCCCTTGTGAAGAGTAACAATCTGACTTGCAAGCGAAAGACCCAGGCCGCTGCCCTTCTGAGCATGGGAAATATCCCCCTGATAAAACTTATCAAACAGCCTGTCTACTGCGTCCTTTTCAATTGGAGGTCCCTGATTGAATATTGTAAACACAATCCCTGCGGGGCTCTCTCCCAGAGTCATGAGTATCTTGCCTCCTTCAGGCGAGAACTTGATGGAATTGTCAATAAGGTTAATCCATACTTCTTTCAGCAGGTCTTCACTGGCATTTACAAATATCTCATCGGATTCAAAATCCATACTAAGATTCTTCTCGTCCCACTTGGGTGCCATCAGAACTATTATTCTTCTTATCTGCTCGCTCAGATTAAATCGTGTAAGGCTTGGAATTGTCTGCATGTTTTCGATTCTTGTAATCGACAGTATATTCGATGACAGATCGATAAGTCTGTTTGATTCGGTTACGATAATATCTATATATTCCTTTCGCTCATCATCTGTCAGATTATCATCGGCAAGCATCTTGGCAAAACCGCGTATCGATACCATTGGAGTCTTGAATTCATGTGCGAAATTGCTTACGAAATCCGTTTTCATTATCGTGCTCTTCTCAAGCTGCTCTGCCATAGCATTGAACCTGTTATTAAAATCCGCCATCTCTCCGCCCATTCTGAGATTGATTCTCGCTGTAAAATCTCCTTCGGCAAGCCTGTCTGTAGCACGGATTATCTTTCTGATGGGCATTACAGTAAACTTGCTCAGCAGAGCACTGACTGCTGTAATCATAATGATGCTGATTACAGCCAGCGCGGCAAGATATGTAGTCAGCTGCGCATCCTTTGGTATGATTCCGCGCGCCACAAAAATATATCTGAATACAAACATGAGCCCGAATACTATTGCAAGCATGAGTGCAACTGTAATTGCATACATGCTTCTGAGCCTGTGTCTGTAAAAGAATTCACGAATCATATTAATCATTTCTGACCGCCTTGTACCCTATCCCTCTGATGGCCACAATTTCAAATTCATTTCTTCCCTCAAAGCGTTTTCTCAGTCTGTTGATATGCACGTTGATTGTGCTGTCAGAAGAATTGGTATCCATTCCCCAGATTTCATCCATGAGCTGTATTCTGGTAAAAATCTTGCCCGGATATGAAAGAAGTGTGTAAAGAAGCATAAACTCCTTTGCAGGAAGTGTTGACGTCTGTCCTTCCACAGTTACAGAAAGATTGTCATAATCCAAAACGATGCCTCCCAATGTCAGAGTCTTCTCATTTGCGATCCCCGCTCTGCGAAGAAGCGCTCTTATTCTAAGCAGCATCTCATTTTCATCAACCGGCTTGAGCATGTAGTCGTCCGCACCGGCTATGAATCCTTCATAGCGGTATTCAGGCAGGTCTCTTGCTGTTACCATAAGAACAGGCATGTTGTTTCCCACAGCTCGAAGCTGTCTGGTAAACTCGTACCCATCCATCTCAGGAAGCATAACGTCCAGTATCACAAGATCAATTTTCACTCTTTCAAGAATATCAAATGCCGAATTGCCGTCCTCTGCAGTACTCACTGTATATCCTGCACGGCTCAGCACCTTCTCCATCCATTTAAGCGTATTCCCGTCATCTTCTACAACCATCAAATGAAACATAAATTCTCCTCCACCATTAAATTATATCAGAAGACGAATTGCGAAGATAGAAAAAGATACCTCTTGCGAGATATCTTTTAATCTGTCTATAGTTTTTCCAGCATAGAAATCACATAATCTGCAGCTTCCTTAAGAGTCATGCCGCTTGTATCCACTGTGATTTCAGGTGATGAAGGAATCTCGTACGGACTTGAAATTCCGGTAAACTGAGGTATCTCCCCTGCTCTTGCTTTTTTGTAGAGTCCTTTCACATCTCTCTTTTCACACTCTTCAAGAGGCGTTGATACATAAATTTCAATGAAGTCACTTCCGATTATCTCTCTGGCACGCTGTCTGTCGGCTTCAAATGGAGAAATAAATGAAGTCAGCACTATCAGCCCCGCATCATTCATCAGTCTGGAAACCTCTGCGATTCTTCTTATGTTCTCAACCCTGTCCTCTTCAGAAAAGCCAAGATTTCTGTTGAGTCCCATCCGGACATTATCTCCGTCAAGAAGCATCGTATGCTTACCGGCTGCTGCCATTCTCTTCTCAATCTCATTCGCCAGAGTAGACTTGCCGCTGCCGGAAAGTCCGGTAAACCAAATCGTCTTAGGCATCTGTCCAAGCGACATGGCTCTGGTCCTTCTTGTTACATCCATGTTATGCCATGTCAGATTTTCTCCTTCTGACGGCACACCTCGTATAACGCCGCATGCGGATGTCATGTGACTGACAACATCTATGAGGATAAGGCTTCCCATCGCCCGGTTGTCCCTGAAAACTGTATACGGTATCCTGTCCGTACATGATATCTCACATGATCCGATTTCGTTTTTTGACAGAGTTTCAGCATCTACATGTTCTCCGCTGTTTATATCAACTCTATGCCTTATCTTCACAACGGCGGCAGTTATCTGGCTTGTTCCCACCTTGAGAATGTAGTTTCTTCCGGGAATAAGCCGCTGTTCATCCATCCAGAGAATATCGGCTGTAAATCCATTGCCCGTTCTTACCATCTGTCCGCTGCAGATCACATTTCCTCTTGAAATGTCTATCTCCCTGTCCAGAAGAACAGAAACAGGCTCTCCTTTTACCGCTTCATCTGTATGCTTACCTGCTGATATTATTCCCTCAACGCATGCTTTCTGCCCGCTTGGAAGTGCAGTCACCTCATCTCCTGTATGCAGCACCCCTGATTCTATCTGTCCCTGGAATCCTCTGTATGTTCTGTCAGGTCTTGAGACCCTCTGCACCGGAAGAATAAACGGCTGCTTCTCCTCGTCTAAATCTCTGCTGACATCAACGTCTTCAAGATATGCCAGAAGGGACGGGCCCTCATACCAGTCCATATTGGTTGAACCTTCAGTAATATTGTCTCCCTTAGTGGCAGATACCGGTATCACCTGAAGACTTCTGCAGTCAATTTCTCCAAAGAATTTCTCCAGCTCTCCTTTGATGGATGCAAATACATCTTCGGAATAATCTGTAAGATCCATCTTGTTTACAGCGATTACAAAATCCCTTATTCCCATCAGAGAGCATATTCTGGAATGTCGCTTTGTCTGCACAAGCACTCCCTGAGAAGCATCGACGAGTATCACTGCAAGATCTGCAAATGATGCTCCGACAGCCATGTTTCTTGTATATTCTTCATGACCAGGCGTGTCGGCAACTATGAAACTTCTTTTTTCTGTTGTAAAATATCTGTATGCCACATCTATTGTTATGCCCTGTTCTCTTTCAGCCATAAGCCCGTCGAGAAGAAGAGAATAATCAATATCGCCGCCTGCGCTTCCAACCCTGGAATCAAGCTCAAGAGCCCTCTCCTGATCGGCAAAAATGAGTTTCGCGTCATAAAGCATATGACCTATCAGGGTGGATTTTCCGTCATCAACACTTCCGCATGTGATGAATTTCAGTAAGCTGTTCATCAGAAATATCCCTCCCTTTTGCGTCTTTCCATGCTGCCGGCAGCCTCATGGTCTATCACTCTGCTCGTTCTCTCCGAATTGACCGCGCCCAGAGTCTCTGCGATTATATCATCGAGGGTTTCCGCATCTGAATAGCACCCTCCTGTAAGCGGATAGCATCCAAGTGTTCTGAATCTCACTTTCCTGATGACTACATGCTCATCCGGCTTCAGGTACTTCATTATTCTGTCATCATCTATCATTATGATATTACCGTCTCTCTCAACAACAGGTCTTTCCTTTGCATAATACAGAGGAACTATTTCAATGTTCTCCCTTTTGATGTACTGCCATATATCCTTCTCTGTCCAGTTGGAAAGAGGGAAAACTCTGATTGACTCACCCTTGTTTATCCTGGTGTTGAAAAGTTTCCACATTTCAGGTCTCTGATTTTTCGGATCCCATCCGTGTGACTGATTTCTGAATGAGAATATTCTCTCCTTCGCACGTGATTTCTCCTCATCCCTTCTGCCGCCGCCAAAAGCAGCAGTAAAGCCGTACTTGTCAAGTGCATCCTTAAGAGCCTGAGTCTTCATAATATCTGTATATGCCGCTCCATGCTCGAACGGATTTATTCCTCTGCGTATACCGTCATCATTCCTGTATACAATCATCTCTATCCCAAGTTTTTCAGCCACTTTATCCCTGAAACTTGTCATCTCATGGAATTTCCATGTAGTATCTATGTGCATAAAAGGGAAAGGCGGTTTTTCAGGATAAAACGCCTTCATTGCAAGATGCAGCATAACGGAGCTGTCCTTGCCTATGGAATAGAGCATAACAGGTTTTTCGCAGCAGGCCGCTACTTCTCTCATAATATATATAGCTTCCGCTTCAAGTTTATCAAGATGTGTAAGCTGTTTCATCCTCTACTCCTCCATCTCATATCCAAAATAATCAAAATAGAATGCGCATCTTTCGTTTATCTTCTTCTTAAGACCCGGTTCCAGTTCCAGTCTGTTAGGTCTGTAGTCCTTCTGCGATTCCCGGTATTTCTCGAAATACGGTCTTGCTTCTTCAAATCCTTCAAGCCCCAGATTCCTGTACACATCCTCCAGAACCTTCATCGGCTCTCTTGCAAAATCCTCATGATGAACTGTAACAATATCACCTTCAGGTATGCTGCGGATATCGTCAATCATAATTTTGTTGAGTTTTTCAAAAATCTCAAATGTGTAATACTCTATATCCTCATCTTCCGGCATCTTCTCAAATGTCATGAGAGCCGTCATGTCTTTGAATGTCTTCATAATGGAAGGTATAACCTTATACGGGTTCCTGCACATCAGGATATACTTTGTTCCCGGATAAAGGTCGGAAAACTCGGCAATATGACATGAATTATCGGGACTTTTGAGCATGAGCCGTTTCCCCTTCTTCACATAGGTAAGCTTCCTTAAAATATAGTCGTAGTTCTTTCTCCATCTTCTCTGCATATCCTCAGGAAGCTCCCTGGTATACAAAGTATCAATATATCTCTTGGCATTTCCGGGGAATCCTATCATATGATTAAATGCTTCTGTCGAAATGGTTGAAAGAGCATAAAGATCCTCCATTGGAAGGTCAACAGTATACTCCATATTATCCATCGGTCTTGCGTCCTTGAGCACATGCTTAAGAATATGCTTAATCACGCGGCCCATAAGTATGCTGTTTGAGATGGTTACAGAGTTCACAGGGTCCAGCCATCCTAATCCGGGATCCTGTGCCAGCGTATACTGCATATTGGTCGTTCCTGTTCTCCATATGCCTATAATCTGAATAGGAGCTTTTTCTATCTTTGTCTTTTTGATCGGCAGATGAAAAACAGCCTTCTCTATAAGAGCAAAGGGAAACATTACAAGTGTAAGCAGCGTAAGAAAAACAGCCTGCGGAATGCTTGCTGGTTTGATATGACCAATATTTGCGGCGAGAAGTCTGATCCATACATCGAATCTTGCCCCTGAAAGGTAGTGCCCTACCATAATAACCGGTTGTTTTCTTTTCTTCATCTCTGTCCTCTTCAAAATATTTTTCCATATAAATATACATCAGAAGAATAAACTGAAAATTAACTGCATGAAATAACCGGGGATAATTTCCCCGGCCATACTATTATTACATCATTTTGCATACCAGTTCACTCAGTCTTCCGGGATCATCCACTGTAAGTCCCGAGATGAGCTTTGCCATGTCAT
>JAEDDI010000062.1 GCA_016293805.1 Bacillota bacterium
GAGGATGACCATAGGTGATATTCATCTTGTAGAAAAGACAGGAGGCAAAAGCGGGGATTTCATGTATTAATACACCATACTGACATGGCGAATAAGGGCAGATGAGGAAGAGTATCCTTTGGTATACTGGACATAGGTATAATCCGGTGGTAAGATGATAAACTGATATATGGATATATACAGGGACAGGTTGACAGATTATGTATAAAGGATTGGTTTTTACAGGATATATCGCAGCGCTTTGCTTTGCTCTTATAGGGGTGTCGCTCATTGTGCTGATTCTTATGAAAAACAGAAAAGAGCAGACAGGGCTGTTTAAATCAGTGAGATTGTTTTCATTTCTCATTTTATGCCTTTCTGTTTTGTACTTCTACTTTTTCTGCAGGGAGGCTCTTCTTGGAAAATTCAGTATTCCTGTAATCTGGAGAATTCTTGACTATGTTCTGTGCGGAGCGGTCGTAACAAGCTGGATCAGAGTGCTTTCTAAACTTTCGCAGGGGAGAAAATACGCAGAATATGCAGCCCTTGCAATCGGTGGAACTCAGGCCGTTGTCGGAGCCTTCATTACCGCGATTTTTGGCGACGGTTATTACAGGATCCTCAATCAGGCAGCAGGCAGTTTTTTCACTGTTTTTGAAGCGGTCCTGACTCTTGTGACTGTCATACTGGTTATAAGGTATACTGTCATGTTCTTAAGCGGGGAAGTTGATGTACAGAGAAAAATATTTTGCGGGCTTAATTCCGTACTGCTTCTCCTGTGGTGTATCAATCAGAGTGTCATCGATGTGGGGCTTTATGCCGGAAGATATGGAGTATCGGCGTGGAATCTGAAAATGTTTGATCCCACCGCGATCATAATGACTCTTATGGCACTTTCGACTCTGGTATATGTGTTCAGAGAGGATTTCTCTCCGATATATTTTGTCAGTAGCGAAAAAAACGAATATGACGACGATACATCAGCTGATATTCTGAGTACGGTGGCAGAAGATAATCATTTGAGCGTGAGGGAATTTGAAACTATGAGGCTCATATATGAAGGATACTCAAACCTTGAGATTGCAGATGAGCTTTGTATTGCACTGAGCACTGTAAAAAAACACGCAAAGAATGTTTACTCGAAGATGGGTGTATCGGGAAGAATGGACCTTGTTCATTTCATTAGCGAAAAGGAAAAAAACAGACTGAAAAAGAGCTTGCAATAGCTCTTTTTCTATTTGTCCGGAAAAAAGTATACCAGGGGATACTTACCCGGTGCTTTCCTTAAGGTGTAGTATCTGAATATAAAATACAAAACCTAAAGGAGGCAATGTTAAAATGAAAAAAGCTTTATCAGTGATACTTGCACTTATCATGATGCTTGCCGTTTCAGTCAGCATTTCAGGATGCGGACAGCAGGCGGAAGATCCGCAGGTTAAATGCGAAAACGGCATATTTGTCGGAACAGCAGAAGAAAGCGGTGTGCTTTCATTTAAGGGAATTCCTTATGCAAAGCAACCGGTGGGAGACCTGAGATGGAAGGCCCCTGAAGCACCTGATGCAAGTGATGAAACATTCGATGCAAAAGAATACGGCAATACATCGATTCAGTACGAGTGGCATTCAGAGCCTGCATCATATAACGAAATCGGTGAAGACTGTCTTTCACTTAACGTATGGACAAAGGACACTGAAACAAAAGGCAAGCCTGTAATGTTCTATATCCATGGAGGAGGATTTTCATGGGGCGGAACAGCAGACCCTCTTTACAGCGGCGAACCTGTAGTTCAGGAAAATGAGGATATCGTTGTTGTTACATGCAACTACAGAGTCGGTGCAATGGGATGCATTGACCTTACAGGCGTTGAAGGCGGAGAAGAATACCCTGACAGCAGATACCTGTGTGTTCTTGACCTGATGCAGGGTCTCAAGTGGGTTAAGGAGAATATCGAAGGATTTGGAGGAGATCCTGAAAACATAACCATATTCGGTGAATCTGCAGGAGGAGCTTTCGTATCAATTCTTATGGCAACTCCGGCAGCAGAGGGACTTTTCCAGCATGCAATTGCACAATCAGGTTCTCTTAACCTTACATTCTCAGCTGAGGACTTCAAGGAAGCCGGTCAGACTGAAGCACTTATGGAAAAAACAGGTGCCCAGAATATGGATGACCTTATGGCTCTTTCAGAAGAGGAACTCATTGAAGCATATACAACTTACGATGAAGAAGGAAACTGCATTAACGATATTACAAATATGCCTCTTAGAGGAGACGGCAGTGTGATTCCTGAAGATCCGTATAAATCACTTGAAGACGGCACAAACATGGATGTGGATTTCATGACGGGAACCAATGCCGACGAGTGGAGATACTGGATTAATGAAATGGGTGAAGTTGAAATGTCTGAGATGGATGAAGACGGCATAGCAGAAAACCTGGCAATCTATGAAGATTACTGCATGCAGGAAAAGTGGGACATTGCGTCATCTGTATGCACTGAGGATGAACTTGCAGATTTAAACAAGTTCCTTGAAGTGACAGGAGAAGAAAAAAAAGTATGGCAGTATACTGAACTTGCAAATGAAACCGCCTTCAGAATTCCTTCTATCGATACTGCATACGCACATGCGAAGGCAGGCGGAAATACATATATGTACTACTTTGAGAAGAAATCAGACAACTTTGACTTCATGGGAGCATGTCATGCATCTGAACTTGCATATGTTTTCCATAATATCGAGGAGACAATATTCTCAGGTACTGTTGATGAGAGTCTTGCCGACAGTATGAATCACTGCTGGACAGCTTTTGCAAGAACAGGAAATCCTTCAGCAGACGGAATTGAGTGGACCCGGTACACAACTGAAGGAAGAGAGACAATGATTATAGGGGATGACTGCTCCATGACTATGAAAAACGATCCTCTTTCAGAGCAGAGAGTGCTTATAGAGCCGTTTGTAAAGTACTATCTGAAGTAGGCTGATTTGCGTAATCAGCAATCGTAATCATCTTATTTGTTGTAGTCGCTACACCTGTTGGAACAGCCCTTAAGGATGGCGTTAAGTCAGCAATTACAACAATTACTTCAAAACTTTCAGCAGGATTATCTGCTACACCTTCGTACTAATTGGAATAACAATTTAGCGGAAAATCTGAGTCTGGTCTGGTAAGCCATAGACTTATTTGAGTCTCGTTTCATTAATCGAATCCTTATTCTGATGCAGTCAGGTAGCCTGGCTGCATCTTTTTTGGTGTGCCGAGCATGGTACAGCTTTTTCTGGTTAAAGTCTGGTCGTGTGCATTATACACGACAAGTACTAATGGAGGAAATAGATGGAATATAATGGTGCTTGTCAGTTACTGTTTTTTTAATTTCAAGGTATGTATTGCCTCGTTTTCAATATAATATGGAACGTATTTAATAGTTGGTATCTTTTTATTGAAATTAATTACGAAAGCAACATTAGAAGCTCCCATTTCTTTCTTATATTCACTAGTATCATAATAGTCACTCAGATTACTTGCATCGGTAGTGATTTGAACATTGGATAAATCCTTTACTGGTACAATGGCACTTTCAGAAAAAGTATCATGAGAATAACCTTCATAGGAAACATATACTCTTATTTGTGCCCTGATATTTGCATCTGAATATGGCTTATTCTCATCTTTGAGTTTCAAAAGTGCACTCGTTTCAACTTCGATATGTGTTGTTACCAGATCATCAAAATAATTGTATTTATCAGTTGCAACCCATAATTGCTTTTCGTATTTTTTATAATAGTCATTATAAAATGATTTAAGGTTTATCCCAAAATATGGATTAGAATCACAGTCTATTTTGAGGAATTCATGGGAACTGTCGAAATTAAATACGTAGCTTAGAAATTTGACATATTCAGAAAAGTAAGCCAGATTGTCTTTGATGTTTTTATCAAGATTAGAATAATATCCATTCTTTTCAAGGCGTTCACATTTTTCTAAGATAGTATAATATTCAATTGGTTTGCATTCCGAAACAGAATCACTAAGCAGCTCCTCTATTTGACTTTCTAACGATAAAGTCATACTCTCATCATATTTACTATCTGAATCTTTATATCCATCTAGAGAATCGAACTGTCTTGCTGCTGTATTATAGTCGCCGGACTCCAAATTCTTACATGCTTTGTTATATACAATTGGTTTCTTTGCTACACATACAATTGTAATAGCTACAATTATAACTACCAGCGTTATAACCGCAATGATAATTCTCTTTGATTTCAGCATAATACATCCTTTCTTCAAGTCATAATTGAATTTTCTGTAATTATAAGCTCTGCGGCAGACTGCTGATAACCGAGAATATGCTGAAAACGAACAGCGACCTTTTCCTTGACGATAAGACCGTATCCGATGTTGAGCAGGCTCTCGGAGTAGCTATAACTACCGTTGCTACAGACGGTTATGAGTTGCTTGACGCAATTCTCGGAGAAT
>JAEDDI010000030.1 GCA_016293805.1 Bacillota bacterium
GCAGAAGCTGCATTTTCTGATATAGAAAGTACTTATGATGAGGCTAAAGAAAAGTACGGGGTGTTGAGTATATACGCAACTCCATCAGATGACTACAGTGGGGCAATTACGGAAAATCACAAATTGAGAATCTGGTCTATAATTCTGAATCCATCTCCAACAGCAGAACACCGTGGCTATATGTGGGTATATTACAGCAGTGAAGCTTTAGATAAAGATGGAAATGTTGTTTGCGGATCATGGCGAGTTCCTGCATTGTGGTATTTGGATAAAGACGATGATGGCGAATGGTATGTAAAGGATATAAAAGAAAGACCTTGATGCTGTGTTGGGACATGTACTTAAGTCAATTGCGATAGAGTAAGTGAATAATAAACCCTCATACAGTCTGGGATTTCTTGCATAAGCTTGCCAGAGGAACTATAGATACGCTGAAGCATTAGAAAATGCTTATTAATGTGTTCGTAGATAAAATATATTTATATGACGATCACTTTACTATTTATCTGAACAATTCAAAAAAAGGTACAAATACCAGTAAAAAGAAAAAGAGCGGTTTTGTGAATAGAGAGGCTATGCAAAATGGCAGATTGTCTTCGCCAGCTTTTGTATTGACTATTAAATACAAACTAAATATACTAGAATATATTCAGATGACTAAATTATGAGGAGACAGATATATGAAAGAATACAAACCGTTTAAAGAAGGTAAAGTAAGAGAAATATATGATGCGGGGGATTCTCTCATCATGGTTGCAACAGACAGAATTTCTGCATTTGATGTGATTCTCAAGAACAAAGTTGAGAAGAAGGGCTCCATCCTCACTCAGATGTCAGCATTCTGGTTTGATTTTACAAAGGATATTATAGACAATCACATGTTAAGCACAGATACTGCTGATATGCCTGAATTTTTCAGACAGGAGAGATTCGAAGGAAACAGTATGAAGTGCAGAAAACTTCACATGCTTCCTATCGAGTGTATCGTAAGAGGATATATAACCGGCAGCGGCTGGGCAAGTTACTGTGAAAATGGTACAGTATGCGGAATAGAGCTTCCTGCGGGTCTTGAAGAATCAGAAAAGCTTCCTGAGCCTATCTACACACCGTCAACCAAGGCAGAAATAGGGGATCACGATGAGAATATTTCATACGAACGAAGCATCGAGGTTCTGGAAAAGGAATATCCGGGCAGAGGCGAGGAGCTTGCATCGGCAATCAGAGACACAACTATAGCCATCTACAGGAAGTGTGCTGAATACGCACTTTCGAAGGGAATAATAATTGCGGATACAAAACTTGAATTCGGTCTTGATGATGAGGGCAGACTTGTTCTCGGAGACGAAATGCTCACTCCGGACAGTTCTCGTTTCTGGCCGCTTGAGGGCTACGAAAAAGGCAAGTCGCAGCCTTCGTACGACAAGCAGTTTGTACGCAACTGGCTTAAGGCAAACCCTGACAGCGACTATAAGCTGCCTGATGAAATCATCGAAAAGACAGTGGACAAGTATCTTGAAGCCTTCGAAAAGCTTACCGGAAGGAAATTTGATAAATAAATCATCGGCTCTCCCTCATGGGAGAGCTTTTTGATGCATTAAAAAGGATGTGCACTGCACATCCTATAATCAGCGAAGCTGCGGAAATCTATTGGTAATTGCATTAAAAAGGATGTCTCTGACATTTTCATCGCTGAATTTCGATGTATCCAGAGTCATATCATATTCTGTGAGATCCAGCCATTTCTGACCTGTGTAGAAGCTGTAGTATTTGGCTCTGTCTCTGTCTTCTTTTTCCATGAGCTTTATCATCTGCTGCCTGGTCATTTCGCCTCCGAGAGTCTTCTCGAGTCTGGCAATTCTTGCCTCTTCATCAGCTTTTAGAAAAATGCTGAAATGATTCTCTTCGTTTCTGAAAAGGTAGGATGCACATCTTCCGATGATTACGCATGGTCCGGCAGCAACAGATTCTCTCATTATCTCGGACTGTGTCCTGAAAAGCTGACTGCTGGTAGGGACGAACCACTCGTCTGCAACATAAGGCACTTCATATGCCGTTGTCTGGGCAAGAATGCTCCAGATTGATGTGCTCTTTTCGTCAATATCCTTTAGAGACTCTTCTGAAAGATTGAGCCTTTCGGCTGCCTTGATGAGAACTTCCTTGTCGATATACTGAAAACCGAACCGGTCTGCTATCGCTCTTCCCATAGCTGAACCGCCTGAGCCGAGCTGCCTTCCTATTGTAATGATATAGTTATCCATAACGGGCCTCCTTCTCCATATATTCAGATTATATCACAAAGAAAAAAATTCTCCAAACATATGAGGGGATATTGCATACAGTATCTTATTGTTGTACACAGTATTAGGTTGAAAATACAGTTGTAAATGGATATGTTTTGTGATAAGATATTGAAGCTGTAAACGGAATTATTTGATAAATTATTAAGGAGGAAAACATGTTTTTAGAAACACTGATTCAATTTGCTGACAGCATGGGAATTACTAATCTGGGGTATCAGAATATCATTATGATACTTGTTTCCCTTGTTTTCCTGTACTTGGCAATACATCATGGATTTGAACCACTGCTTTTAGTTCCGATAGCCTTCGGAATGCTTCTGGCAAATCTGCCTTTATCGGGAGTATTTCTCCATGACTATCAGATAGAGGCAGGAACCAGTATGGTAGATGCGCTGTCTAACGCAGGAATACTTACTATTTTCTATACGCTTAAACCGGTTCTGCCTTCACTTATTTTCCTTGGTGTGGGTGCAATGACTGACTTCGGTCCGCTTATTGCAAATCCAAAGTCACTGCTGATGGGTGCCGGAGCGCAGTTTGGAATTTTTGTAGCATTTTATCTTTCAATCATTTTCGGATTCAATGCCCAGGAAGCTGCTTCAATAGGAATTATAGGAGGTGCGGACGGTCCGACAGCCATATATCTTACGAGCAAGCTTGCACCTCATCTTCTAGGGGCAATAGCAGTTGCAGCATACTCATATATGGCGCTTGTTCCTATTATCCAGCCGCCTATTATGAAACTGTGCACAACCCAGAAGGAAAGAATAATAGTTATGGAACAGTTAAGACCTGTTTCACAGAGAGAGAAGATTATTTTCCCTATCGTTGTAACTATAATCGTAGTTCTTCTGCTTCCGGCAGCAGCTCCTCTTGTGGGATGCCTTATGCTGGGCAACCTTTTCAAGGAATGCGGAAGAACAGCAAGACTTTCAGACACAGCGCAGAATGCAATGATGAATATCGTTACAATTATGCTTGGACTTGCAGTCGGAGCTTCGGCTGAAGGTGCAACATTTATAACATGGTCGACAATCAAGATTGTCATCATCGGTGTTATCGCGTTTGCATTCGGTACATTCGGCGGTCTTATGATAGGTAAAATCATGAATGCTGTGACAGGAGGAAAGATCAATCCGCTCATAGGATCAGCAGGTGTATCTGCAGTGCCTATGGCTGCAAGAGTATCTCAGACTGAAGGCCGGAAATACAATCCTTCAAACTTCCTTCTGATGCATGCTATGGGACCGAACGTAGCAGGCGTTATAGGGTCTGCTGTATCGGCAGCTGTAATGCTTTCGATGTTCGGCTGATAAATACTGTATTTTGTTTAAAGTCCTTGCGCTGCAGGGGCTTTTTTAATAGGGGCAGTGTATAAATATTTATTGCACATGAAAAAGTATGATGATATACTAATAATGCTATGTGAAAATAAAAATTAGGAGGTCAGCATGAAAGGCTATACAAGCGACACAATTAGAAACGTTGCACTTTTAGGACATGGTGGTTCAGGTAAAACTACTTTTCTTGAAGCAGCATTACTTGCAACAAAAGTAATCAGCAGATTAGGAAAGGTTGAGGATGGAACAACAGTATCCGACTACGACAAGACAGAAATCGAAAAGGGATATTCCATCAATACTACAATTGTTCCTGTTGAATATAATAAGGTTAAAATCAACTTTCTTGACACTCCCGGCTTCTTCGATTTTGCAGGTGAAGTACAGGGTGCACTTAAGGCAGCTGAAGCAGCGGCAATTCTGGTAGATGCATCTGCAGGCATTCAGGTTGGAACAGAAAAAGCATGGGAAGCTTGTAAGAAGGCAGGTGCTCCTAAGTTCTTTATAATCAATAAGATTGACAAGGATAACGTTGATGTTGATACAGTAATCGCATCATTACAGGATAAATTCGGAACATCGGTTGTAACTCTTGATGACAGAGAAGCTTTATCAGAAGCGATTGCAGAAGTTGATGAAGAATTAATGGATATATACTTCGATGCAGGCGAGTTTACTGATGAACAGTTCAACAGAGGATTATCAAAGGGTATCGCACAGGGAGATATCTGTCCGATTTTCACTTGCTCAGCTGTTACCGGCGAAGGAATCGAAGACACATTGAAACAGATTATCGGCATCGTGCCTAAGGCAACAGATATGCCGCCATACAAGGCAGTAAACGGCAATGACGAAGAAATAGAAGTTGCAGTTGATGCAGACGGAAAGCCTTCATTATTTGTTTTCAAGACTCTTGCAGATGCTTTTCTTGGCAAGATTTCGCTTGCGAAGATCGTAACAGGCAAGTTCAAGCCTGGTATGGTTGTGTACAATCATAACCACGGCAAGGATGAGAAACTGGGATCAATGTTCTTCTTAAGAGGAAAGACTCAGGGAGAATGCCCTGAAGCTGTGGCAGGTGATATCGTGGCTCTTGGCAAGCTTCAGTACACTAAGACAGGTGATACTCTTTCGGAAAAGAACAATGAACTTGTTTATGAACCGATTGCATTCCCTCAGCCTACACTGTTCCAGGCTATAGAAGCAGCTGACAAAGGTGCAGACGATAAGCTTTCATCAGGATTTGCTAAGATTACAGAAGAAGACCCTACAATAGTTCTTCAGAGAAACGTTGAAACACGCCAGACTCTTGTTGGAGGACAGGGTGAAATACAGCTTAACATTGCACTTGCAAAGTTAAAGGACAAGTACGGCGTTGCAGTAAATATCGTTCCTCAGAAGATTGCATACAGAGAAACTATCAAGGGAAGTTCAGACGTACAGGGTAAACACAAGAAGCAGTCAGGCGGTTCAGGTCAGTACGGTGATGTTCACATCAGATTCAGCCCGTCAGATCAGGAGTTTGAATTCGGCGAAGAACTGTTCGGCGGTTCAGTGCCTAAGCAGTATGTTCCTGCAGTAGAAAAAGGACTTCTTGAATGTATGGAACACGGTCCTCTTGCAGGATGCAAGTGCCAGAACATCAAGGCTATATTATACGATGGATCATACCATCCTGTAGACTCCAACGAAGCGGCTTTCAAGATTGCGGCATCACTTGCTTTCAAGAAGGGTATTGTTGAAGCCAAGCCTGTTCTTCTTGAACCTATCATGAAACTTGACATCACAGTTCCTGATGATTTCGTAGGAGCAGTAATGGGAGACCTTCCTAACAGAAGAGGAGCGGTAATGGGTATGGAACCTGTAATCGGCGGAGGACAGATTCTTCACGCAGAGGCTCCGCAGGCTGAATTGTTTGATTATGCGATTGCACTTCGTTCAATGACTCAGGCAAGAGGTTCATTTACAATGGAATTTGCAAAATATGAGCAGGTTCCTGCAGCAAACGCACAGAAGATTATCGATGCTCACAAGGCTGAAGAAGAATAAAATATCGTATAGCGGCAGTCCCTTAGCAGGGGCTGCTTTTTTTGTCTCCTTTTATGCGACCTTTTTGGTGCCGTATTTGTTTATACTTTTAAACAAGAATAAAGATGAATGGAGGAAGATTCAATATGCTGGGAGCGATAGCAGGAGATGTTATAGGATCGGTTTACGAATTCAGCAATCACAGATACAAGGAATTTGAATTGCTGAAGGATGACTGTTTTTTTACAGATGATACTGTTATGACGATAGCTGTATGCGAGGCGCTGATGGACAGCTGTCCGGACGAAGATGACAATGACATAAGAGAGAGGATAATAGACTCCATGAAAAAGTACGGAAGGAGATATCCTTTCTGCGGATTTGGAGGACATTTCTTCAGATGGGTTCTGGGACCGGAAAGAAAACCCTACAACAGTTTCGGAAACGGTTCTGCGATGAGAGTTTCATCTGCAGGATGGCTTTATGATGACATTGAAACGGTCAGGAGAATGGCAGTGCTCACAGCAGATGTAACGCACAGTCATCCCGAAGGAATAAAGGGAGCTGAGTGTAGTGCTGCTTTGATTTTTCTTGCCAGAAACGGAGCATCAAAAGATGAGCTCAGGAGATATGCACAGGTTGAGTTTGGATATAATCTGGAGTTTACATGTGATGGGATAAGAGATACATATATGTTCAACGAAACATGTCAGGAAACAGTTCCGCAGGCTATAGTGTCGTTTCTTGAAGGTGATGATTTCGAGGATGTTATACGTACGGGAGTCTCAATAGGAGGCGATACAGATACTCTGTGCGCAATAGCAGGGTCGATAGCTGACGCATATTACGGAATACCGGAGGATATCAGGTTAAGGGTCCTGGAATTCCTTGAAGGTGAAGATGAACTGATTAAGGTTATAGACAGATTTGTTTGCAGGATATCAGACAAAAAGTAGACACATTGCAGAGAATCTGATAGAATGAAACAAGAACAGATGTTTGCAGGAGGGAGTATGGCTAAGAAAAACAGAACAGTATATGTCTGTCAGGAATGCGGATATGAATCCCCTAAATGGATGGGACAGTGCATATGCGGTGCATGGAACACATTTGTGGAGGAGAAGGTTAAGGATGCAGATGTTTCTGATAAGAGAAGCAGAACAATGGACAGGAAGAGAACACAGATGCAGAAGCTGTCAGATGTGCGTTCCGGAAATGAGACGAGAATGGATACAGGCATCGGAGAACTCAACAGAGTTCTCGGCGGCGGTCTTGTAAGAGGGTCTCTTACGTTGATATCGGGTGAGCCCGGTATAGGTAAATCCACCCTGATTCTTCAGGCTGCGGCCAATATAGCATCTGCAGGGGGAACTGTTCTTTATGTTTCCGGCGAGGAATCCGAGGAACAGATCAGGATGCGTGCCGACAGAATATGCAAAGATATTCCGGACAGTCTGTTTATTCTTTCGGAGACATGCATTGAGAATGTGTTTGAATGCGCACAGGACCTCAAACCCTCTTTTATGATAATAGATTCAGTTCAGACAATGTATTCGGAAGATATCGATTCTGCTCCAGGGTCTGTGTCACAGATCAGAATGTGTGGCAATGAACTTATGAGAGTTGGCAAAGTATATGATATACCGGTGTTTATCGTTGCGCATGTTACAAAGCAGGGAGAACTGGCCGGACCGAAGACGGTTGAGCATATGGTCGACTGTGTTCTTGATTTTACAGGAGAGAGGAATCAGGATATCCGTATTCTGCGCTGCTACAAGAACAGATTCGGCACTACCAGCGAAATAGGGGCTTTTGAGATGGGACCGAGCGGACTTGAAGAGATCGAGAATCTGTCCAGAACATTTCTTGAGGACAGTGAATCGGGTACAGAGGGGGCAGTTGTAACAGCAGTATATGAAGGTTCAAGACCTCTTCTTATGGAGGTTCAGGCTCTTTCATCGGCTGCAGGACCCGGATTTGCCAGGAGAAGCAGTGTAGGTGTTGACCTGAGGAGGCTTAATATGATAATAGCGGTTCTCGAAAAAAAGGCAGGGCTGTCGCTTGGAAATGAGGATATATACCTTAATGTGGTTGGAGGCCTCAAGCCGGAAGGTACATATATCGATCTGGCAGTTGCACTTGCGATTTATTCCACATACAGGGGCATACCTTCTCCGGACAGGACCATCGTGCTTGGGGAAATAGGGCTGACAGGAGAACTGCGAAATGTTATGAATGCAGACAAAATTGTAAGAGAGGCAAAGCGGATGGGATTTCGAAATGTTATCCTCCCTAAGAAGAACGCTGAAAAGATAGGAAACGTGGAAGGAATGATACTGACAGGAGTGCGGAACATATCAGAGGCGCTCGATTTCTTCAGAAGATAGAAAAAGCCCGGATTTCACATATTCCGGGCTGCTTTTATCTATATGGTTTTAAGTTTGAACCAGAAACGGCTTCCTTCGCCGACTTTGCTTTCTACTCCGTATGGCGCGCCGTGAAGCAGAAGAACTTCCTTTACTATTGAAAGACCAAGGCCTGTTCCTCTTGAACTTCTGTGGTAGTTGCTGCTTACCCTGTAGTATCTGTCCCATACGTGGCTAAGCTGTTCTTCAGGGATTCCGGATCCGTGGTCTTCCACCTCAAACAGTGCGTAACCATTATCCTGTGTTATCCGTATTGAGATGTATTTGTCATCGCCGCAGTATTTTACTGCATTGTTTACAAGGTTGGCAATTACCTGCCTTATTTTGTATTCATCACCGTTGACCATTATGCTCCCGGGGGCTTCAAAACGTATATCGTATCCGTCCTGTTCGATTATGATATCATATGAGTCATATATTTCCCGTGCAGATGCTACAAAATCAAAGTCTGATCTTTTCAGCTCCACAATCCCCGACTGCATTTTGGAAAGGGTGAACATATCATCGACAAGCCTGTTGAGTCTGTCGGTTTCATCAATAATGACCTGTAGATGCTTGCTTCTTTTTTCCGGATTGTCACCGGAAAGATCCCGAATCATTTCAGCGTATGATTTTACCATTGTAAGCGGCGTTCTCAAGTCGTGTGAAACATTTGCAATCAGATCCTTGCGAAGCTGGTCTGATTTTGCAAGCTCATGCGATGTGTACGTCAGTGTGTCACCAAGTTCAATAATTTCAGAATAGTGACCGCCCTCAAAATCAATGCCGTATTCACCGTTTGAGAGCCTCTCTGCGGATTTTCTGAGCTCCGAAAGAGGTTTAGTTATTCTTGCCGCCAGCATGGTCGCAACTATGAGAGTAAGGAACAGCGCTATGATGGTAACTATCAGGAGCTGCTTCTTAAGTATGCTCACGGTTGATGCTACAGGGAACAGCGGGGAGAACAGGTATATTATTATGTCTCTGTACTGGTCCTTGTACAGGTATGTTCCGAATATGAGAATCTTGTAGTCACTTGACCCGCCAAGAGTTCTTGATGAATAGCCGGAGAATTTATCCTGCTGCTCAAGATACTGCCTTATTTCGGCTCTTTCGGCTCCATAAAGATAAATCGGCTGGTGAGATGAGCCTTCGAATGCTGAAATGTCACCATTCTGACTTATGTAGTATGTCGGACCGGTACTGTCTTCAATTATGATATCCATGTCATTTTTGATTGCCATGGATTTGATGCTATGAACGAAATCCTCACTGTATCCGTTGTTGCTTTTGAACTGTGATGTGATTATTTCTGCAAACGACCTGACCTGTTTGGCCTTCATGTATTCATAGCTGTTGTTGAGGATATATATATTCGCAATCCATACGACGGCAATCAGGAGCAGAGTGAGCGCAAGGAAATACAGCCACAGTTTGAATTTAAGGCTTTTGAAATCCAGCGAGAGCTTGTATTTAGGCTTCAAATTTGTATCCTACCCCTCTTAATGTAACGATGTAGTCTCTGTATTTTCCGAGATTGTTTCTGAGATTCTTGATGTGCGTGTCTATTGTTCTGTCGTCTCCAAAGAAATCATATCCCCAGATGTCAGATAACAGTTTGTCCCTTGAGAGGGCTATGTTCTTGTTTTCGACAAGGTAAAACAGAAGCTCATATTCCTTGGGAGTGAGTTCTGCCTTGACACCGTCGACTGTAACGGTCCTTGCAGGAATGTTGATTTCAAGTCCCTCAAACTTCAGAACGTCAGGAGTGGCCTCTTCTTTGCGGTTTGTTCTGGCAAGAACGGCACTTACCCTGGCCATCAGTTCCTTTGGACTGAACGGCTTTACAACATAGTCATCTATTCCAAGCTCGAAGCCGAACAGCTTGTCGTATTCCTCTCCTCTTGCGGAAAGCATTATTACAGGAATATTCTTGATTTTCCTTATTTCCTTGCATGCAGAATATCCGTCAAGCTTAGGCATCATTATATCCATGATTATAATATCGTAGTCGTTTAGCTTGCATTTGCCGACAGCTTCCATGCCGTCAGCAGCCTCTTCAACCTCATAACCGTTGAATTCGCTGTATTCTCTTATGACCTCTCTTATTTTCTGCTCGTCGTCGACGATTAATATTTTTGCCATAATACACAAAACCTCCTGATTATTCTATTATAGGATAATAAGTCATTGTGTCGTTTGAGTGAACGACTGATATATATTTTATCATATTTGGCAGCTGATTTATACATCTATTGACGCAATACTTCTTTTACAATATACTAACAATAGGTATACCCTTTTATGGGGCATACCTGCATATCTCCGGAATTCAGGTGTATTATTATTCCTGCTGGATGAAGGAGAAATGCATGGACAGATGTCCGGAAAATACAGAGGAAAGGAGGGAAAACCATGTTCAGAAAGTTATTCAGAATGGTCTTTACAATTCTGGGATGTGTCATAGGGGTAGGTCTCTCGGAATTGATTCAGTGGATGTTTCGCAAGGGTATAATCGGTCAGGGGATAGAGCTTACTAACATACAGATAATAGGTATAGAAGCTGCAGGAATTATTATATTTGGATTACTATTTTTCAGTTATGCGCCATTTGCGAGCAGACAGGGAAAGAAAGCTGCCGAGAACCTGAACTCGGATCTTAAGAATGTCCCTGCAAACGATCTTGTGGCAGGGGTAATAGGACTTGTAACAGGACTTGTTCTTGCATATCTTGTATCTCAGATTTATTCTGACAGCATCAAGCAGGCGATACTTCTAATTGTTATCAATATGATAACATACCTTGCGTTCGGTTCGCTTGGAGTGATGATAGGAAGCCGAAAGGGAAGAGAGTTTATTGCTTCCCTGACGTCTGTTGTGAAGCCCGGTATTTCCAAGGGAAGAGCAAAAGCGACTGCCGCAGGTCCCAAGGTGCTTGATACCAGTGTCATAATTGACGGCAGAATACTTGATATTATGAAGACGGGGTTTCTTGAAGGGGATATAGTCATACCGGATTTTGTCCTTGTAGAGCTCCGTCATATTGCTGATTCGTCCGATTCGCTCAAGAGAAACCGGGGACGCAGAGGTCTTGATATTCTTAACAAGATTCAGAGCGACTACGGTATAGAGATATATGATACAAAAGGAGAGAAATCTCTTGAAGAACTGCCGGAGGTTGATGTCAAGCTTCTTAAGCTTGCCCAGATTATGAGCGGCAGTGTGGTGACAAATGATTTCAATCTTAACAAGGTGGCTACAATTCAGGGCGTCAAAGTTCTGAATATTAATGAGCTGGCCAATACACTTAAGCCTATTGTGCTTCCGGGCGAGGAGATGAATATTTTTCTGGTTAAGGAAGGCAAGGAGCATGGACAGGCGGTTGCATATCTTGATGACGGAACCATGATAGTTGTTGAGGATTCTCATAAGCAGATCGGCAAGACTGTCACTGTGACAGTAACATCGGTACTGCAGACATCTGCAGGCAGAATGATTTTCGCAAAACTCAAGAGGAAGTAGAATATGTATAAAGGCAGGAGCATTTCGGCAGTTATAGCCGCGGGAGGAATCGGAAGCCGTATGGGCGGAAGCATTCCCAAGCAGTATATGAAGATAAACGGAATCAGCGCAGTCAGAAGATGTGCTGATGTATTTGCCGGTATGGGTGTGTTTGACAGAATAATAGCTGCCTGTTCTGCAGAGTTTATGGATGTATGCAGAAATGAACTCAGAGGAATTGAGGTTACATATGCAGAAGGAGGAAGGAGCAGGCAGGAGACCATCCTGAAGGCTCTTTCCCATGTAGATACGGATATTGTCCTTGTTCATGATGCGGCAAGGCCGTTTGTGACAGAGCGGGTGATAAAAGACGTAATAGAGGGCGCCATCAGCTACGGCGGATGCATATGCGGAGTCAGACCGAAGGATACAATCAGAAATGATGAAATGACATTTGACAGAAGCACGCTTACTTCTGTTCAGACTCCACAGGGGTTTGATGCCGGTATGCTCAAGAAGGCATATATTATGGCATCCGAAGCAGGTTTTGAAGGCACTGATGATGCAGGGGTGTTTGAGTTTGCGGGCGGAAGTGTTCATATAACAGAAGGCGATTATGCCAATATCAAGATTACTACGAGAGAGGATATGCCTGTGGAGACAAGAATCGGTACAGGGTATGATGTACATAGGCTGGTTGAAGGCAGACCGTGCATTCTGGGCGGTGCTGTTATTCCCTATGAGCGGGGTCTTATGGGGCACTCTGATGCGGATGTTCTCGTGCATGCGGTGATGGATGCGCTTCTTGGCGCAGCATCACTTGGGGATATTGGAAAGCTCTTTCCGGATACAGATGAAAGGTACAGAGGGGCATCGAGCATTGTTCTTCTGGCAGAGGTTGGCAGAAAAATACATGATGAGGGATTTGAGATAGGAAATATTGATGCGGTTGTCATAGCGCAGAAACCTAAAATTTCACCGTATACAGATGAAATGAGACATAATATTTCCCGTGCTCTTGGCATATCGGAAGGAAAGGTATCTGTTAAGGGCACTACTACTGAAAAACTTGGATTTGAAGGCAGAGGCGAAGGTATTGCCTGCCAGGCTGTCTGCATATTAAATACATAAAGGAGACAAACAATAGAAAATGAAACTATCAAAGATGCATTTTAAGACACTCAGAGAAGTGCCGAAGGAAGCGGAAATTCCCAGTCATATACTGCTTCTGAGAGCAGGAATGATCAAGAAAACTGCTGCAGGCATATACAGTTATATGCCTATGGGATGGAGAACTGTAAGAAAGATAGAAAGCATTGTCCGTGAAGAAATGGATGCAAAGGGATGCCAGGAAATAAGGACTTCTGTTCTTCAGCCTGGAGAACTCTGGGAAGAGTCCGGCAGATGGAGCGCCTACGGTCCTGAAATGTGGAGAGTAAATGACAGAGGAGGAAGAGAGTTCTGCCTTGGACCTACTGCTGAAGAGGTGTTCACAGATATAATTCGCGGAGATGTAACATCATACAAGCAGCTTCCGCTCAGCATATACCAGATTTCAAATAAATTCAGAGATGAGGCAAGACCGCGCTTTGGAATGATGAGATCGCGCGACTTTATAATGAAGGACAACTATTCCTTCGACAGGGATTATGAAGGTCTTGATGCAAGCTATAACGATATGTACGAGGCGTATACGAATGTATTCACAAGATGCGGACTTACATTCAGGCCTGTTGAGGCTGATACGGGAGCAATCGGAGGGTCAGGCTCACACGAATTTACAGCTTTGTGCGAATACGGAGAAAGCGAGATAGCATACTGCGACAGCTGTGACCTTGCAACAACTGTAGAGAAGGCTGCATGCGTGGATGCTCCTGAGGACACATCCGAAATGCTGCCTCTTGAGAAGGTTTACACACCGGGGACAAAGACAATAGACCAGGTTGCTGACTTTCTTGAGATTCCAAAGGAAAAGACAATCAAGGCACTTCTGTTCATCACTTACAATGAAGACGGCAGCGAGAAGGAATATGTTGCCGCATTCGTAAGAGGCGACAGAGAACTTAACATGATAAAACTTGTGAATGTCCTTGGAATTCACGAGTATGCGATTGAGTTCGCTGATGAGGAGAAGATGGCTGAAAAAACAGGCTGTGTCGGAGGATTCACAGGACCTGCAGGACTTTCTGACTGCAGAATTGTTGTTGACTCTGAACTGACTAAACTGAAAAACATGTGCGCCGGAGCATGCGAGACTGACCATCACTATATCAATATGAACTATGGCAGAGACTACGAGGCGGATATAGTTGCAGATATCAAGGTGCTCAGGGAAGGAGATCCGTGTCCTGTATGCGGAGCACCTGTGAAGCATGCAAGAGGTGTTGAAGTCGGTCAGATCTTCAAGCTTGGAACTAAGTATTCAGAACCTATGGGATGCACATACAAGGATGAGAACCAGAAGGACAGACCGATGGTAATGGGATGCTACGGCATTGGAATCTCAAGAACGTTTCAGGCTATCATAGATATGCCACAGAACCATGATGAGAACGGTATCATCTGGCCTATGTCAGTTGCTCCTTATCATGTAATCGTTACAATCGTCAAGTCAGGCGATGCTGATATGGAAAGAACAGGTCTGGAAATTCATGATGCGCTTGAAGCGGCAGGTGTTGAGGTAATCCTAGATGACAGAAAGGAAAGACCGGGAGTCAAGTTCAAGGACGCTGACCTTCTGGGAATCCCTATTGCCATAACAGCAGGCAGAGCTGCTGCAGAAGGAAGAGTTGAATACAAGAACAGAGCTGATTCAGAAAAGATTGAAGTTACAGTTGAAGCAGCCATCAGAATGGCCATCGAAAAGGTGGAAAAAGAAAGAGATGGCAGACACTATTTTAATAAATAACGGAGGCTGAAGATGAAAAGAGTTATTATCGAAATGGAAAACGGCGGAATTATGAAGGGTGAACTTTATCCGGAAGTTGCACCGGAAACAGTTGCCAATTTTGAAAAACTTGCGAAAGAGGGTTTTTATGACGGCCTTATTTTCCACAGAGTTATCCCTAATTTCATGATTCAGGGAGGATGTCCCAAGGGAAACGGAACAGGTGGTCCGGGTTACAGAATCAAGGGAGAATTCACAAGCAACGGATTCGAGAATAATCTGAAACATGAAAGAGGAGTTATGTCGATGGCAAGGACAATGGTACCGGATTCTGCGGGTTCGCAGTTTTTCATCTGCGTTGTAGATACACCTTTCCTTGACGGCGATTATGCGACATTCGGAAAGATTACAGAAGGAATGGACGTTGCAGACGAAATCGTTCATCAGCCGAGAAATTCACAGGATCTTCCGGACGTTCCTCAGGTAATGAAGAAAATTACTGTGTTTGATGAAGAATAGGAGCAGATTATGGCTAAACAGCTTGATAGAATTCCAACTCCGCATATCACGGCAGGACCTGATGATTTCGCGGAAACAGTACTTATGCCGGGCGACCCGATGAGATCAAAGTTCATAGCTGAGAATTTCTTTGAAGAACCTGTTCTTGTGAACAATATACGCGGGGTACAGGGCTACACAGGAAGATACAAAGGAAAGAAGGTATCAGTAATGGCCTCCGGAATGGGGGCTCCGTCGATTATGCTTTATGCACATGAACTGTTCAATTTCTATGATGTGGAGAATATTATACGGGTTGGAACTGCAGGCTCTGTCAGCGAAAGAATCAGAGTCGGAGATGTCCTCATAGGGATGAGCGCGTGTACGGATTCTAATTTTACTGATCATCTGGGATTTCCTGTAAACTATGCTCCTGCGTGTTCATATGAACTGATGAAGAAAGCTGTCGGTAAGGGTGAAGAACTGGGCATCAGCTTCAGAGTAGGGGCTCTTTACACAAGCGATGTGTATTATGATGAGACTGTAGATATGAACAGGCTGGGCAGTATGGGTATCATGGCCGTTGAGATGGAGGCGGCTGCTCTTTATGCGGTTGCTGCCAGATCCGGAAAGAATGCTCTGGCAATATGCTCAGTATCAAACAGTATTCTTACAGGCTATGAGATGCCTGCAGAAGACAGATCAAGGGTATTTACAGATATGATGAAACTGGCTCTTGAAACAGCGTGACAGCAAAGGGTATGATCCTCATGGACCATACCCTTGATTTTACATGTGGGCGATAACCTCGATTTCAACAAGTGCATCTTTAGGGAGTTTTCCGACCTGAACTGCCGATCTTGACGGAAGTTTCCTGCCATCAAAATGCGCTGCGTATACTTCGTTCATTGCGGCAAAGTCGTTGATATCCTTAAGAAATACTGTTGTCTTGAGAACATTGTCAAGGCTGGTTCCCGCCTCTTTCAGTATCGCTTCGATGTTTCGGAATACCTGCTCAGTCTGCTCTCTGATTCCGCCTTCTGCCATCGTGCCTGTTTCGGGAATCAGCGGAATCTGTCCTGATGCGAACAGGATGTCTCCGTATATGTTAGCCTGTTCGTAAGGCCCGATTGCTGCAGGGGCCTTATCTGTTGCAATTTGTTTCCTCATATTTATCTGCCTCCTTTAAATATATTTTAAACCCAAAAGGTAATTTTTAAAAGATGGCAAAATATATTACGGGGTGATATAATTGGATAATATAATGAAACTTGGGGGGATTGAAGTATGTATAATGGTATAATGATGCTGCTTCTTATGTTTGCAGCCTATGCGGTTATGGGATGGATGGCTGAGGTTGTCTTTTTTACGCTGAAGACAGGAAAATTTGTCAACAGGGGTTTTCTTAACGGACCGCTGTGCCCGCTTTACGGTTTCGGTGTGACAGGAGTTGTTATCATATTTTCGCCTATAAAGGACAATGTGGTGCTGCTGTTCATAGGGTCGATGATTTTCTGTACTGTTATTGAGTATATTACAGGGGTTATCCTGGAGAAACTGTTCCATGATACATGGTGGGATTATTCCGATCAGCCTTTTAACATCAGGGGATATGTATGTCTGAGGTTTTCCCTGATGTGGGGATTCGCATGTACTGCTGTAATACGCATTATTCACCCTGTATTGTATAATATGATAGAGATTATGCCATGGTGGCTTGAAATTGCTGCAGTCTCACTGTTTTATATCTATCTTGCAGCAGACCTTACTGTTACTGTAAGAGGAATCAGCAGAGTCAACAGGAGGCTTCGTGAGATGGCAGAGCATGCAAGAGATATTTCAGACCAGGCCGGATACTATATTTCAGAGGCGACAAAAGCTGTCGATGAAAAAGCAGATGAAATAAAAGAAGAACTGGATGACAGGCGTGAGGAGAGAAAAGAGAAAAACGCAGTAAGAACCGATGCCTTTATCGCGTTTATGTCCGATCCAAGCCTTGCAAAGCACAGAAGACTTATGAGAGCGTTCCCTGCGCTGCGTGAGAACTTCAAGGAGAGAATTGTCCGTGAAGCAGGTGAAGATTTCAGAAATCAGATTGAAGAGTTCTTCGAAAACAGATTCAAGAAAGTTGATTAGTACATGCCTGTTATAGTATACTGAATAAGTTAAAATAAATTATTAATCACACGAGGAGATAGAAATGGAAACTTTAAGACTGTACAATTCACTGACAAGAAAAAAAGATGTATTTACCACAAAGGAAGAAGGTAAATGCGGCATGTACACCTGCGGTCCAACAGTATATCACTTTGCACATATAGGCAACCTCAGAAGTTATATTATGGAAGATGTTCTTGAGAAGTATCTCAGATACTACGGATATGATGTAAGGAGAGTAATGAACATCACAGATGTAGGCCACCTTTCATCTGATGCGGATGAGGGAGAGGACAAGATGGTCAAGGGCGCAAAGAGAGAGAATAAGACAGTTATGGATATCGCAAGATTCTACACCGATGCCTTTTTCGAAGACTGTGCCAAGCTGAATATCAAAAGACCGGATGTTGTTGAACCTGCAACCAACCTGATACCTGAATACATAGAGATGGTCCAGACTCTTCTGGACAAGGGACATGCATATATTGCTGACGGCAATGTATATTTTGATACATCTACAATAGATAAGTATTACGTGTTTAACGATCACGATGAAGAGGATCTGGCAGTCGGAGTGCGTGACGGCGTTGAGGAAGATACCAACAAGAAAAACAAGGCTGACTTTGTACTGTGGTTTACTAAATCCAAATTTGAGGATCAGGCCCTCAAGTGGGACTCTCCGTGGGGAACAGGATATCCAGGATGGCACATAGAATGTTCTGCAATATCAATCAAACATCTTGGAGAATACTGTGATCTTCACTGCGGCGGAATAGATAACGCATTTCCTCATCATACAAATGAGATAGCGCAGTCGGAGGCATACCTTGGTCATGAATGGTGCAGGCAGTGGTTCCATGTGCTTCATCTGAACGATGAAACAGGAAAGATGAGCAAATCAAAAGGTGAATTCCTTACAGTTTCTCTGCTTGAGTCAAAGGGATACAATCCGATTGTGTACAGATTCTTCTGCCTTCAGTCCCATTACAGAAAGACACTTGTATTCTCATTTGATGCACTTGATAACGCTGTACAGGCATATGACAAACTCATTGCCAGAATTGCCACACTTGACCCTGAAGACGGAGCAGTAGATGAAGCTGCAATGGATGAGCTGAGAGTGAAGTTCAACAGATCGATGTGCAACGACCTCAACACAGCAATGGCGATAACCGCTTTATACGATGTGCTCAAGGCAAAGATAAACGGGGCGACAAAACTTGCTCTCATCGAAGAGTTTGATACTGTACTTTCACTTGACCTTATAAAGGCGGCCGGGGAACTTAGAAAGAAAGAAGCTGAAAAATATGCCGACGAGAATCCTGAGGTTCTGGCACTGGTAGAGGAGAGAACAGCAGCAAAGAAGGCAAAAGACTATGCAAGAGCAGATGAGATAAGAGATATTCTTAAGGAGAAAGGAATAACTCTCAAGGATACACCTGCGGGAGTTGAAATAATTCACGAATAGATGGATACAGTAAATATAAATACGACGGCGCTTGCGTATATAGGGGATGCTGTCTATGAAGTGTATATACGCGAATATGTTCTTGCGGGAGGAAACGCAAATTCCGATGCACTGCACAGGAAAGCAGTGAAGTTTGTGAGTGCGGCCGGACAGGCGAAGGCTGCAAAGGGAATGTTTGATTCACTCGATGAAGAAGAGAAGGCACTAGTCAGAAGAGCGAGAAACCACAAGAGCGCATCAAGACCCAAAAACACAGAACCAATGATCTACAAATGGGCGACAGCGCTCGAAGCTCTTATTGGAAGCGTTCATCTTCAGGGGAACATAAGCAGGGAAAGAGAAATAATTTCTGAGGCAATCCGTATTATTCAGGGGGAAAGATAATGACTGAAAAGAAGAAAAAGAAGCTCAGGAGCAGCAGGTTTGAAGACAGCATCAAGGATTACGCAAGAACAAACAGCGCGTATACAGATGACAACAGGAAAAGGGCTGAAGAGGCAGGTCTGGAGGGCGGCTGGAAAGCACCTCTTAACAGCAGCGAGAAGGTGATGATTGCGGCAGGTATTATTGCACTCATCGGATGTGTTATAAAATATGTTATTCTATAGGAGGTAGGCATGAGTAAGGCTGATGTGCTTTTTGTGAATATGTGCCAGGACATTCTGGACAACGGGTTTTCTTCCGAGGGTCAGAAGGTGAGACCAAGATGGGAGGACGGAACGCCGGCTCATACAATCAAGCAGTTTGGTGTCGTTAACAGATATAATCTGCAGGAAGAATTTCCCGCACTGACACTTCGTCCGACTGCAATCAGGACAGCTGTGGGAGAGATGCTCTGGATATGGCAGAAGAAATCAAACAATATTAAAGATCTGAACGCGCATATCTGGGATTCATGGGCTGATGAGACCGGGTCGATAGGCAAGGCATATGGATATCAGCTTGCCAGGAAGTACCGGTTCCCGCAGGGCGAGATGGACCAGGTGGACAATGTTATATGGCAGCTTAAGAATACGCCGTATTCGAGAAGAATTATGACTAACATATATAATTTTGCCGATCTTTCGGAAATGAACCTTGAGCCGTGCGCATATTCAATGACGTTCAACGTTACAGGCGATACGCTCAACGGGATACTTAATCAGAGATCGCAGGACATACTGGCTGCAAACAACTGGAACGTTGTACAGTACTCAGTTCTGCTCATGATGATGGCTCAGGTTTCAGGGCTTAAAGCGGGTGAGCTTGTTCATGTTATAGCAGATGCGCATATCTACGACAGGCACATACCTATAGTCAGAGAGCTCATAGCAAGACCGCAGTATCCTGCACCGAAATTTGAGCTTAACCCTGACATAAAGGATTTTTATGATTTCACACTTGATGATATTGCGGTTTCGGATTATCAGAAAAATGAACAGATAAGAAACATTCCGGTGGCCATATGACCAGAATCATAGTGGCGCTGATGGTTCTTGTGCTGTATGTTATAGTCAGATCAAGAAAAGACGGAATCAGATAACAGGAGTATATATATGAAAGCAATTGCTGCACTTGACAGGAACTGGGCTATTGGAAGAGACGGGAAGCTTTTGTGTCATATTCCGGGAGATCTTAAGTATTTCAAGGAACAGACACTTGGGAAAACCCTTGTAATGGGAAGAAAAACGCTGGAATCCCTTCCCGGAGGCAGCCCTTTGCCGGGAAGAGAAAATGTTATTATTTCCCGAACGCTTCCGGAGTCGGATGAATATATTGTAAAGAGAAGTGTTGAGGAAGTACTTGAATACTGCAGAGGCCGGGATGTGTTTATTGCGGGAGGAGAGACAGTATACAGGCAGTTTCTTGATTACTGTGATGAATTCCTTATAACACATATAGATGAAGAATTTGATGCGGATGCATATTTTCCGAATCTTGCCGAACTTGGAATGAAAAAAGTATGGGAAAGCGAAGAATATGAAGAAAAAGGACACAAATACAGATTTGCGAAATATACAAGATGATGAGAGAAGGAATATAATAGCGGGCAGGAATCCGGTCATAGAGGCTCTCAGAAACAAAAGAGAAATGGAAAGGATAATTATTGCTGACGGAAGTGAAGGATCGATATCAAAGATAGCTGCGATGGCAAAAGAGCAGGGAATACAGCTTCAGTACAGAGAGAAATCTGTTCTTGACAGGATATCCGGTGTCAGTTCTCATCAGGGGGTTGTTGCGGTTGCATCTGCATATGAATACAGTGAGCTTTCGGACATATTCGATCTTGCATCTGAACGCGGGGAACCGCCGTTTGTAATGATTCTTGATGATATTGAAGACCCTCACAATCTCGGCGCAATAATGAGAACATGTGAGTGCGCGGGAGCGCATGGGGTAATCATTCCCAAGAGAAGAGCGGCAGGTCTGACCGAGACCGTTGTCAAGGCGTCGGCAGGAGCTGTTGAATATGTTCCATGCGTGAGAGTTTCAAATATCGCACAGACTATTGACAGACTCAAGGATATGGGTCTTTGGATTGCAGCGTGTGACATGGGCGGAGAAATGTATTACAGACAGGATCTGACAGGAGCGCTTGGCATTGTTATAGGAAGTGAAGGAAAAGGCATTTCAAGGCTGGTAAAACAGAAATGCGATTTTACAGTATCCATGCCTGTGCAGGGAAAGATTAATTCCCTCAATGCATCGAATGCGGCAGCAGTAATAATGTATGAAGTCAGGAAACAAAGAGATGCACAGCAGATTTAATTCGTATACAGACGAGACACTTGCATCTATGGCGCAGAAAGGCGACAGTCAGGCAGAGGAATGCCTGATAAGAAGATATATGGATGAAATCCGTGAGAAATGTCACATTTATTTCATAGCGGGAGCGGACAGCGAGGATGTCATTCAGGAAGGGATGATAGGACTGTTCAAGGCCATTCAGTCGTTTGAATGCGGCAAGGAGGCAGCATTCAGAACATATGCAAACATATGCATAAACAGGCAGATAATATCGGCTATACGCAAGGCGTCCAGGCAGAAGCACGAACCTCTGAACAATTCCATATCCCTTGATATAAGAGATGATGGGGACAGGATGCTCGGATATGCGGATACGCCGGAGGATATTCTTATGGAGAAGAACCTTTCCGACATTATATGGGATGCCGGATCAAGCGTGCTCAGTTCATTTGAGAAGAAGGTGCTGCGTGAATATCTGGCAGGACAAAGCTATTCGGATATAGCGGAAAAGCTTGGAAGAAATACGAAGTCAATAGACAATGCAATGCAGAGAATAAGAAAGAAAGTTACTGCACAGATTGCCAACTGAAACAATCTCCAGGCGGGGATTGTTCTTTGCATTTTGGTTGGATACTGGGTATTGTTTTAGATGTGAATATATGTTATGATGCAGATAATGAGCATAATTCGGAAGATGATACGCTATCGTAGCTCAGTCGGTAGAGCAACACATCGGTAATGTGTAGGTCGCGGGTTCGATTCCCGCCGTTAGCTCCATTTTGATTTAGTTATATGTTTTTAAGGAGGACGCAATGGCAAAAGCTAAATTTGAAAGAAACAAACCGCATATCAACATCGGTACAAT
>JAEDDI010000031.1 GCA_016293805.1 Bacillota bacterium
TTTCTACTACTCTCTTAGCTTCTTCAAGTGCTAAGCTCATGTTTCTTTCTGTCATTGTATGACCTCCCTTAACAATAATTTGATTTTTGTTTTTCCTGTTTTTAACTTCTTTGTCAACCCAGGGACGGGTTTCCCGTCTCGTATTAATAGCATAACATATTTCTTACTCTTTTCATATTCTGCGAAAAAATAATAAAGGTTTGCGAAAATTTGCAGTTCGATGTCGCATTTTTCACAATATTCAGGACACTTTACGGTCCATTCTACTCATTTTGGGGTCAATTCTGCGAAAGAACCCATTTTTCTGTAAAAACTAATATAATCTCATCATCAGGGAGTCGTTACCCTGGTGCTGTTTATTTATCTACAATTTAATAAAGGAGGTTTATAATGTCTTTCTTAAAAAACCAGAGAGTTGAAGACGAAATTAAAAACTTCAACGCAAGAAAGTCGCTTCTTGGACTTGTGCTTACAATTGTTCTTGCAGTTATAATCAAACAGTTCCTTCCGGCGAACGTAGAAGACTTCGGTGCGTTTTGTACTATTCCGGCACTATTCCTTATAGTATATATATTCACCACAAAGCGAATCATCGAGGCTCTTGTATTATCAACCTTTATCGGATGGATTTTCTGTTCACAGCCAGGTGATAATGTTCTCGCCACATTCAGTGAATCACTCACAGGTGTAATGATGGATGAAGACACAGGCTGGCTTATCGTTGTATGCGGAACCATGGGCGGTATTATTGCTCTTATCGAAAGATCAGGCGGAGCATTCGCATTCGGTGAATGGGCAGCCAAGAGAGCAAAGAGTGAAAAAGCCGCACTTATGTGGACATGGGTTCTTGGATGTATCATCTTCATCGATGACTATCTTAACTCATGTACAGTAGGCTCATGTATGGCACCTCTTACTGACAAGTACAAGACTCCAAGAGAAATGCTTGCATATATCGCCGACTCGACAGCTGCTCCTCTCTGCGTACTGATTCCTGTAACAACATGGGCAGTATTCGCCGGCAGAATCATCATCGATGCAGGATGGACTGAAGAAGGCGCCACTGCAGTTGGAATGTTTATCAAGACTATTCCTTACAACTTCTACGGCTGGATTGCTGCCATCCTTGTACCTCTTGTAATCTTCGGTATCGTTCCTAAGATCGGACCTATGAAGAAGGCATACCAGAGAGTTGCAGAAGGCGGACCTATAGCTCCTCCGGGATCAGAAAAGATATCCATTATCGCATCAGACAAGGAAGATATGGAATTACCTGCAAACCCAAGAGTAATCAACTTCTTTATTCCTATCGCTACTCTTATCGGATCAACTATTCTGTTCGATACAGACATGCAGATGGGTGTTGTATGTACAGTACTTGTAATGTTCATCCTTTACATGGCTCAGGAGCTTATGTCTGCTGCTGATTTCTGGGATGTATTCATCAAGGGACTTCAGAACATGGTACTTCCGTTACTTCTTATGGTAATGGCATTTGAATTCGGTGACATGAATGAAACTATAGGATTTACAAAATGGTGTATCGAAACAGGCGCACAGGTTATGACACCTGCCACTGCTCCGTTAATCGTATTCCTGATTCTTGCGTTCACAGAATTTATCACAGGAACTAACTGGGGTATGTATATCATAGCTCTTCCAATCGTTATTCCTCTTTCATTCGAACTTGGCTGCAACACTGCACTTCTTACTGCTGCATGTCTTTCAGCCGGCGTATTCGGAAGCCACATCTGCTTCTACTCAGACGCAACTGTAATCACATCAGCTGCATGCGGATGCGACAACTTCCGTCACTCAATAACACAGATGCCGTTCGGTTTCATTGCTGCTGCTCTTTCAGCTATACTGTTTGCAGTAATGGGCTTTATAATGGCATAACAAATTATTCAATGTAGATAAAATAAATATGAGCGTATCAGTTAATTCTGATACGCTCTTTTCAATATCGCAATATGTTCCGGCTGCCTGTTCTTATCAGTAGTTTACAAGAATTTTTACAGAGAACACTCTGTCTGATATCGAATAATCAATCAGCCCGTCGTATTTCTCTACAAATGCTATTACGGACTTGGTCCCTATTCCATGTCCTTCTTTCTTTGAAACAGGATAACCCTTGTCATCAAGCAGAATATTCCCATCAAATGAATTGAATATATTGATAATCAGGCTCGCACCTGTGTCCCGTGCAACAACCTTTATGAACCGGTCATCTCCTTCTGACAGTTTCATGCATGCGTTCATGCCGTTTTCAACAAGATTTGAGATAACAACCGCCAGACTGTGCACATCAATCGGAATGTTCTCACGGATATCAGTCCTGAATTCAATTCTGATTCCCTCATCTGATGCTTTGCGTCCGCACATTGCAAGGGCAGCATTAACATAGACATTCTCGCAGTATTTTACAGTCTTGCTTCTTTCAAGACTGTCATCTGTATCCTCCAGTATATGATAAACCTCATCAACTTTTCCCTCCTGAAGCAGTTCTCTGATAAGACCTATCCTGTGTCTCATGTCATGCCTCAGTATCGACATTTTCTTCTCGTTCTCCCAGAATACAGCTGCCTGATCAGAAAATGCCCTTATCTGCTGAACTATCATCTGATGCTGATATGTTTCCTCCTGTTCATTGAGCGACTTGGATGTCATCATGCAAAGCGCCGTAAATATTACGAGCATCAGTATTTCCAGTCCCACTCTGATAGGCAGTATATTATACTCAGTAAGCGTTATAATCATCATATACATGATGAAAAAGTATATGAAAAATGACATATCCATCGAAAGCCAGCCCGAGTTGGAATATCTCATTGCAGTAACAAAGAAATTTTTGAGAAAGAAATATGTTACTGTCGCAGATATGAGAAGACATATGCACTGTATAAACTCGGCCTCATACGGCTGATAGGTAATGCCAAGCATAATGATGTCAGTTATTGAGTCTGAAACCGAAATGAAAAAAATTGAGACAAGAAACGGAAACACCGCCTTTGCCCCGTCATGAGGTGAAATATATATTGAATAGAACATGCCTATCATAAGCCCTGTTATAGGAAAATAGAACATGAACAGTTTTGGAATCAGAACAAGATACAGATAATAGTGCACAGAAAGAAATGTCACCAGTGTCAGCAGCCCTGTCAGAAGGCACTTCTTGAATGAATGTATCCTGTCTGCAACCAGAAGAATATAAGCAAGGCTGAATGCAGCATATATTACAAACGATAAATATGATGAAATCATCAGAGTTCCTCCCTTAAAAGGAATTCCATGTATTTTTTCTTTGCATCCTGATAAAACTTCTTCGAAATCGGCACATTTGTTCCGTCTCTGAGAAGAAACCTCTCGGCATTCATCCCCTTAACATGGTTCATATTTACAATGAATGATTTCTGACACTGTACAAAACTGTCCTCAGTATATATATCCCTGACGCTGTCCTCAAAGCTGCCTCTGATCACTCTGCTCAGAATATTCTGCCCGTCCCAGGTATGTATAGCCAGCCTCCTGTCAAGGAGTTCGATATATGAAATGGTATGAATGCGTATATTGACAAGACCGTCTGTCGTCCTTACAGAAAAAAGTTTCGAATCTCTGTCGCTCAGCTTGGATGTAACTTCATCAAGCGCCTTGAAAACCGCTTCCCTGCTGGCAGGTTTGAGAAGATAGTCAGACGCTCTTACGGCAAAAGCGTCAATTGCATGATCGGTCGACGTTGTCAGGAAAATAATTCTGGTCTGATCTCCTCTGTTCCTGAGCTCCCTGGCCACATCTGTGCCCAGCATCATAGGCATATAGACATCAAGAATAAGGATATCATAGTTTTCCCTGTTCTCAAGATATGTCATAAGCTCGACAGGATCGGAAAAAGCCTTGATACTGAAACCATGGCCGGTATTACTGAAATATTCACGTACAAGTTCCTCGATATAAGCTGCGCTGGCAGGCTCATCGTCGCAGATTCCAATTCTTATCATATCTTTTCTCCTACATGTTAACACCACATATTATATCATAATATGCATAACACTTTACAGATAATTGTCAAAAAAACTGACACATACAAAATGAATAAAGTATTCACTGTGCAAAAGACAAAAGACAGCCAAATGCTGTCTCCTGCCGTTTATGATTATTAATCCTTATGTATTTGTGTTGTTCTATCAGTTGAATACAAATCCTGCAATGACATATAAGATTGCTGATACTACTGCAGCAAGCACGCCGTATGTGGCCTGTGTCTTTGCATGAGCAAAGTTGTCACAGCCTGTTGCGGATGATGTAATAACCGTACAGTCTGAGTAGAAGCATACATGACTTCCGAATACTCCTGCACTGAGAACTGCAGCAACTGCAAGCGGCATGTTGCATCCGAGCTGCTCAGCAAGCGGAATTACAATAGGAAGTGCGATTATGTACATTCCCCAGTTTGTACCTGTAATAAACTCTGTACATGCAAGAATAATGAATACGATTACAGGAAGCAGCTGCGGAGTCATAATCTTTGATGCTGTAGTGATAAGGTAATATGTGAATCCGATCTGTTCGTTCATGCTTGCAAACAGGAATGCAAGAACCATAAGAAGAAGAGGAAGCATCATATTCTTGAATCCTTCCATAGATATATCTATAAATTCTTCAGCATTGCATATTCCCTGAACAAGGAATGAAACAAACAGGAACGCCATTGTTGCGAATACGCCTACCTGCATGTCGCATCCCGATGCAACTGTCACCCCGATGAGTACAGCTATCGGAAGGAAGAAGTTCCAGATGCTTGCGTTTTCAGGAATCTTAACCTTTTCTCCTGCGTGCATGTCTATTTTTTCCGATCCCGGAGGCGCTAAAGGTCCGCCGTTTTTAACTCTGTCTTCAGCAGCCTTCATTGTTCCGAAGATAGGGATAACACCATATATTACAAGCGGTACCATGATCGCTGCAACCCAGCCGTAGAAGTTGAACGGAATAGTCTTGATGAACATCTGAACTTCGGAAGCTCCGGTTTCAGACCATCCTGATGCAACCATGATTCTTCCTGCGAACACTGCCCAGGTTGATACCGGAATAAGGACGCACAGAGGAGCAGCTGTTGATGAAACAACGTATGAAAGAAACTCTCTTGACACCTTGTACTTATCAGTAACAGATGACATGCACGATCCTACTGTAAGAGAATTCAGATAGTCATCCATGAAGATAATTACTCCCAGAACCCATGTCCACATCAGGGCGGACTTTCTTGTTCTGGCCCTTTTTGCAACCCATTCACCGAAACAGAATGCACCGCCGGCATGTTCAATCAGCTTCATAATGCTTCCCATAAGTCCGCATACGATAATAAGCCATCCGGTATCTTCATCCATCATTACTCCGGTCATAGTCTCTGAGAAGTTCGATACGAATGTCTCAGGGCTTACTATAAGAAGGCCAACCACCGATGCAACCACAAGAGCCTCAACTACTCTCTTGGTTGAAAAAATGTAAATTACAAGAAATACTGCAGGCACAAGCGATACTATTCCATAGTCTGTACCGCCCTGCAGCCCGCGGCAGAAAATACCAAGCACAGCAGCTGCAATAAAACAGATTCCGATAATAACTACAGTCCTGATATCTCTGAATCCGGCAAACTCTCTTTTCAGAGCGCCTGTTACAGGTTTTGATTCATTACTCATTGTTCTTTCCCTTTCTTTTCGTTAAGTATTGATGTACAGATTATATACATTACAAAAAGCGGGAAACAGGTTTGCGAAAAAACGGGTTTTCAGAATGAAATCATGGCCGCTAAAAGCGGCCATGTATACAAAATCTGTATTAATAGTTGACTAAAAGTTTAACCCGTTTGCTGTTTTCCAGTTCTTCGACCTCAGTGATGGTCTCATATTTACGTTCGAACATATTTAATATATCCGTGTATTTCTCATCGTATTTCTCATCACTTCCCCTTCCTGAGTACTCGATATCCAGAATAAAACTGTGCGTTCCGGATCTCGCCTGAATCCTGATAAATTTTTCTGCCGGATTCACTGAATTCATAACCGATCTGAACGCCTCTTCGATCATCCCGGCGATAACAGCGGAAAGTTCCGTAATCAGTATGGGAAGTTCCTGGGGAACATCTGCAACGGCACTGTATTTTATGCCGTTTTTTATACACTTGCTGCTGTACATAGAAAGAACTGTATTTACGTAGATATTGCTGCAGAAGACTTCGCCTCTGGTCTTCTCCAGTTCCATATCGATATCTCTGATAATACCCGCTGCATCTTCATATTTCTTATCATCGATGCATCTTTGCAGCACAACAAGTTTGTGACGTATATCATGTCTTACTCTTGACATTCTTCTCTCATTTTCGTACATGTCTTCAGTCTGAAGTATGTTGGCCCTGACCTGCCAGGCAAGAAGTCTCTTCTCATATTCAAGTCTCTGCCTCTCTTCTGATTTTCCTGAAAGCAAACTTGCATAAATGAATATCAGAAGCGCAAGAAACTCTATGCCCATCCTGATGAATATCAGGTCTTCAAAATCATTTGTGACCGACATCATGTATATCATAATCTCATATACAACAAGTACCGCATCCATTGCGGCCCACCCCGCATTGTTGAAGCGCAGGGTTTTTCTGTACACAGGCCTTATAACCCTCGATACGATAACAAGTACGCACAGCATGAAAATCACTTCAGGCCCTATGACCCTCACATCATTCCAGGTATGCAGTGCATAGACATATACGCTGTTGCCTATTGTATCACTGATGGTGATAAAAAATATTCCCGATACCAGCGGAAACAGTCCCTTGAATCCGTCATCTTCAGAAACTGCAAACAGCACTCCAATCCCGAACAGTATAGATACTATCGGGAAGAAGAAATTAAAATAGCTTCTGTCTTCAATGCAAAAAATGAGATATCCCACAGCAATGGCAACAAGCAGCACAGGCGCCGCCTTAATCCTTATACTCCATTTTGAATACTTGATATTTCCAAGTGCAAGTATAAACTCAAATCCGAACAGAATATATAGAATGTAATATAGATATTCAAACATCAGATTTCCTTCCTCAGAAGATACTCCATGTATTTATGCTTCGTCTCCTGATAGAACCTCTTGGATATCGGAACTATATCATCCGACTTCATAACAAACTGGCTTGCTTCCATTTTCTTTACATATCTCATATTGACAAGATATGATTTCTGGCAGTGACAGAAAAGACTGTCGTTCGCAAGATTTATAATCTCATCCTCAAATTTGCCCCTGATTATTATGCTGCTGACCACCTCTCCGTCAATCGTATGGACCTTCAGCCTTCTTGAATCCAGCTCTATGAATGAAATGTTGTTGTACTGTACATTTACATATCCTGCATTGGTTTTTACTGTAAAATACCTGTTCTCTGGTGTTTCAAGCTGCGGCAGAACATCATTCATGAGTTTGTCTATCCTCTCCTGCCCGAACGGCTTCAGGATATAGTCTGACGCCCTTACAGCAAAAGCATCAATGGCATGGTTCTTCGATGTGGTTATAAACACTATCCTGCTTTCATCTCCCTTGTCGCGGAGTTCTCTGGCAAACTCGGTTCCCAGGGTAAGAGGCATATATACATCCAGAAGATACAGATCAAAGGTGTCTTTTTTCTCCATATGGTCAATAAGGCTCATCGCATCTGTAAAACAGTCAAGCGAATAATCGACATCCCTGTGTCTGATGAAATAGTCTTTAATGTAATCTGATATCGTTTTGAGCCACACGGGCTCGTCGTCACATAAACATATCTTTATCATTCTTTTTCCCCTTCCTTTTACTGCCCTCCCATTATACCATTTTTTCACTTTCTTCTTCTTTTCTGCGAAGAAGCGGCATTGCACTGCGAAATATAACAAAAGCCCCGGAAATACATCCGGGGCCGAAATCTGCTGTATTACTTGTAAAGTTCGATGAGCTTTTCAAGATGCTCATATCTCTCCTTTGCAGCCTTTTCTGATTTTTCAAACAGTTCTTCCGCTCTTTCAGGGAACGGCTTGATAAGTCTTGTGTAACGTGCCTCATTTCTAAGGAAGTCCTGATATGTTCCATCTCCTGCCTTCGAAGTAAGAGTGAAAGGATTTTCACCTTTTTCCTTCTTTGAAGGGTCGAATGAGAACAGATTCCAGTATCCCGAGTTAACAGCGAACTTCATTTCTTCCTGGCAGTGGTTCATTCCGCCCTTTGCGATTCCGTGAAGTTCACATGGAGCATAGCAGATGATGAGCGACGGTCCATCATAACGCTCTGCTTCTGCGATACACTTGATTGCCTGATTCATGTTTGCACCAAGAGCAATCTGAGCAACGTATACGTATCCGTAGCTCATAGCGATTTCTGAAAGTGACTTTTTCTTTACTTCCTTTCCTGCTGCTGCAAACTGGCAAACTTCTCCGATGTTAGATGCCTTTGAAGCCTGTCCGCCTGTATTTGAGTACATCTCTGTATCGAATACCATTACATTTACGTTCTCGCCTGATGCAAGTACATGGTCAAGTCCGCCGTAACCGATATCGTATGCCCATCCGTCACCGCCGAAGATCCATACTGACTTCTTTGCAAGATACTGTTTCATTGAAAGAACTTCTGCTGCAAGATCGTTTCCTTCGATCTTTTCGATTTCAGCTATAAGCGCCTTTGCTGCAGGAGCATTCTTCTTTGTATCTTCCTTTGTTGCCATGAATTCGTCAAAAGCAGCCTTAAGTTCAGGAGTTCCGTCTTCTGCCAGCTTTGCTGCCTTTTCGATGGTATGATCTCTTAATACCTTCTGGCCAAGTTCCATTCCATAGCCGTGTTCAGCATTGTCTTCAAACAATGAGTTTGACCATGCAGGACCCTGCTTTGAATCCTTGTTTACTGTGTATGGACAAGTAGCTGCAGGATTTCCCCATATTGATGAACAACCTGTAGCGTTTGAGATATACATGTTTTCTCCAAACAGCTGTGTAACAAGTCTTGCATATGATGTTTCAGCACATCCTGCACATGATCCCGAGAACTCAAGAAGCGGCTGGTTGAACTGTGAACCCTTGACTGATACATCGTTGAATCCTGCATCCTTTTTTGATACATTTGCAACAAGGTAATCAAATACCTTCTGTTCTTCAGCCTGCGATTCCTGAGGAACCATTTCAATTGCCTTTGTAGGACATACAGTGATACATTCTCCGCATCCCATGCAGTCAAGAGGCGATACAGTCATAGTATATTTAAATTCACGAGCCTTAGGCTTCATCTCTGCAACCTTGATATTTGAAGGTGCAGCTTTCACTTCTTCTTCTGTTAACAGGAACGGTCTGATAGTGGCATGCGAACATACGAATGCGCACTGGTTGCACTGGATACATTTTTCAGCATCCCATGAAGGTACTGTTACAGCAGTTCCTCTCTTTTCATAAGCTGATGCTCCAAGTTCAAACTGTCCGTCAACGTGGTCTGAGAATGCTGATACAGGCAGGCTGTATCCGTCCATCTTTCCAACCGGGTCAAGGATGTTTGTAACCATCTTGACAGTCTTAGGAAGACCCTGTTTTTCAGGAGCAGGTGCATCTGCCTGAGGATTCTTCCATGACTCAGGTATTTCTACTTTGTGAAGTGCATCAAGACCTGCGTCTATTGCCTTGTAGTTCATTTCTACAACAGCTTCACCCTTCTTTGAGTATGACTTCTTGGCAGCTTCCTTCATATATCCAACCGCTTCATCAATAGGCATTACCTTTGCCAGCTTGAAGAATGCTGACTGAAGAATTGTATTTGTTCTCTTGCCCATTCCGATTTCGATAGCCTTGTCAACAGCGTTGATTGTGTAAAGCTGAATATCGTTTTCTGCAATGTATTTCTTTGCCTCTGCCGGCATATGTCTATCAAGTTCCTCGTCGCTCCACTGACAGTTGATCATAAATACTCCGCCCGGCTTAACATCCTGAACCATCTTGTATCCCTTGATTACATATGACTGGTTGTGACATGCAACGAAGTCAGCCTGGTTGATGTAATACGGACTTCTGATCGGATTGTCCCCGAAACGAAGATGTGAAATAGTGATTCCGCCTGTCTTCTTTGAGTCATACTGGAAGTATGCCTGGATATACTTGTCTGTATGGTCTCCAATAATCTTTGTTGAATTTTTGTTTGCTCCTACTGTACCGTCTCCGCCGATACCCCAGAACTTGCATTCTACTGTTCCCTTTGCCGAAGTAATAGGAGCAGGTTTGATTTCAGGTAATGAAAGATTTGTAACATCGTCAACAATACCTATTGTGAATCTCTTCTTAGGTTCATCTTCCGCAAGCTCTCTATATACTGCAAATACACTTGAAGGAGGGGTATCCTTTGAGCCAAGTCCGTAACGTCCGCCGATTAATGTTATATCGTCAAGACCTGCTTCACGAAGAGTTGCTGCAACGTCAAGGTAAAGAGGTTCTCCAAGTGAACCAGGTTCTTTTGTTCTGTCGAGTACAGCGATTTTCTTTGCTGTCTCAGGAAGAACCTTGAGAATAGCATCTGATTTCCAAGGACGGTAAAGACGAACCTTGATAAGGCCGACTTTTTCGCCTGCGGCTGTAAGATAGTCTATTACTTCCTCTATGACATCATTGATTGAACCCATTGCAACGATAATTCTTTCTGCATCAGGTGCGCCATAGTAGTTGAACAGGCCGTAGTCAGTTCCGAGTTTCTCGTTTACCATAGCCATATACTTCTCAACTACTTCCGGAAGCGCATCATATGTGCTGTTGCATGATTCTCTGTGCTGGAAGAAGATGTCGTCATTTTCATGCGATCCTCTTGCTGAAGGGTTTTCAGGGTTAAGTGCGTGTGCACGGAACTCTGCAACCTTATCCATAGGACACATTTCCTTCAGGTCCTCATAATCCCACTGTTCAATTTTCTGGATTTCGTGTGAAGTACGGAATCCGTCGAAGAAGTTAAGGAAAGGAACCTTGCCCTCGATTGCCGAAAGATGTGCTACAGGGCTTAAGTCCATAACTTCCTGAGTATTAGTTTCGCAAAGCATTGCAAATCCTGTCTGACGGCACGCATAAACATCACTGTGATCCCCGAAGATATTAAGTGCATGTGTTGATACTGTACGTGCTGATACATCAAATACACAAGGAAGCTGTTCTGCAGCTATCTTGTACATATTAGGAATCATAAGAAGAAGTCCCTGTGATGCTGTAAATGTAGTAGTAAGAGCTCCTGCTGCAAGTGAGCCGTGAACTGCACCTGCTGCTCCTCCTTCAGACTGTAATTCTGAAACCACTACCTGATTTCCGAAAATGTTTTTCTGTCCCGATGCAGACCACTGATCCACATAGTCAGCCATAGGACTTGATGGTGTAATAGGATAGATAGCAGCAACTTCACTGAATGCATACGCAACATGAGCAGCCGCTGTGTTACCATCCATTGTCTTTTTAGTACGGATAATTGTCATTTTCTACACTCCTAATTACTTTATTTTCAATAGAATTGAATTGGCTTATTATTTTGTTTAAAACCTGCAAAATATCCGAAGATATTTCGTGTTTTCACTCAACATATCACTATTAATTCTAATCTTGAGGACCGCTGTTGTCAATATCGCCTTATCTTTTTTTACATCAAATAAGTATGAAAAAAGCAGATATTCAGTACATTGTATGCAGAGTGTTTCTTTTGCAAATTTTGTGTGAAACCAATCAGTCAACTCTGAGTCAAAAACGCAAGAAAATACCACAAAAGTGGTATTTCATTTACAGTTCACGTCTGCCTTCAAGCGCCTTGAGAAGTGTTACCTCATCGGTATACTCAATATCGCCGCCGACCGGTATTCCGTGAGCTATCCTGGAGACACGTATTCCTGCCGGTTTAATCAGCCTTGCTATGTACATGGCAGTCGCCTCACCTTCTATGCTGGGGTTGGTCGCAATCACTACCTCTTCAATATCATTCTCCTGAAGACGAATAATCAGCGACTTTAGATTTATATCATCAGGCCCTCTTCCGTCCATAGGCGAAATTGTACCGTGAAGCACATGATACAGCCCTCTGTACTCGCGAAGCCTTTCCATGGCAAATACATCACGTGCAGTTTCTACAATGCATATAACAGATCTGTCCCTTGTGTCATCACTGCATATGCTGCATGGCTCCTGGTCTGTCAGGTTTCCGCATACGCTGCAGTATTTCATTTCTTTTTTTGCAGTCAGTATTGCATTCGCAAGACTCTCTGCCCTGGCGTCATCCATCGACAGAATATGAAACGCAAGCCTCTGGGCAGTTTTGCCTCCCACTCCCGGAAGCGATGACAGTTCTTTAATCAGAACATTAAGGGGTTTCGCATAACCGTATGACATTACAGTAATCCCGGAGGAAGACCCATGCTTCCTGTGAGTTTGTTCATTTCGTTTGCCGCTATTTCATCCATCTGGCGAAGCGCTTCGTTTACCGCAACCATGATAAGGTCCTGAAGCATCTCCACATCATCCGGATCCACAACCTCCGGCTTGAGCACTATATCTTTAATCTGCTTTGCACCTGTCACTGTTACCGATACAGCTCCTCCTCCTGCAGTTGCTGTTGTCTCCATCTGATCTATCTCATCCTGAAGAGCAGCCATCCTGCGCTGCATTGCCTGTACCTGAGCCATCTGCGCCTGCATTCCGCCGCCCTGTTTAGGTCTTCTTCCCGCTTTCATTCCTTTGCCCATTTGTATCCTCCTGATATTATGATTATTTTATCTCCACATTTATATTAAAGGCATTTTCTATCTTGCCGGCAATACTCTCAGCATTGCTGCTTCCTCCGCCTCCCTGTCCGCATACCATGGAAAGCTTTCTGCCTGTGAGTTTTTCAATTATTTCCTCTATCAGCTGCCTGCTGGTCTTAAGCATATTTTCCATGGCAGGGCTTGAGGGTTCAACCGTAAAGGTTCCTTCATCCATACCGGTAATCCGCGTATGTCCTGCCAGCATTGTAAGTCCCGGCTTCATTGATGCTGCCCGGTTCACTGCATCATCCCAAAGCCTGCTGAAGTCTTCTGCCGGTTCAGTCTCACATTCATCCTTCTTCACTGCAGCAGCCTCCGGCATCACCTTGCTAATCTGCCTTGCTGCCGGCTGCCGTTCCTCATAAAAAGATCCCAGTTTCACAATGCACAGTTCAAGCAGAACTCTCGGCTGAGTGGACCATCTGGCCTCGTTTATCGTTGCTGAAAGCTCCCTGATTCCTCTGTTTATTTCCTCTGGTTCAAGCGCCTGTGCCTGCGCTCTTATTCTTGAGACATTCTCTGATGACATATTCAGCATGTCTTCAGGCGACTTTATGAATCTTGCTATAAGGAGGGATCTGTAATGCTCAAGCCACTCCTTCATAAGCTGCTTTATCTCTTTACCGTCTCTAATAAGTTCGTCAAGAATTATCAGAGCATCAGAAATATTATGAACGGCGACATTATGGGTCAGTTCAATTAGAGCTTCTTCAGAAGGAATTCCGAGAAAATCAATGACATCATCTCTAGTAAGGCTGTCTTGTACACCTGCAAGGCACTGATCCAGAATGCTGAGACCGTCTCTTACAGAACCGTCTGCATTGACCGCTATCAGTCCCAGCGCGTCTTCAGTGACACTGATTCCTCTGTCACTGCATATTCTTCTCATTCCTTCCTTGATTGTATATTCAGGCACACGTCTAAAATCCAGTCTTATGCACCTTGACAGAATTGTTGGAAGGAGTTTCTGCGGCTCTGTTGTCGCAAGTATAAACATGCAGTATTCCGGCGGTTCCTCAAGGGTCTTGAGGAGAGCATTGCATGCTCCCGTTGAGAGCATATGAACTTCATCAATTATATATACTTTTTTTCTGCCGAGCACTGGGGGATACTGTACGCTTTCCCTCAGATCCCTGATGTTCTCGACTCCGTTGTTGGATGCAGCATCTATCTCCACTACATCCATAAATGTTCCGTTTTTTATTGCCTGACAGTTTGCACATGTTCCGCACGGTTTATCGCCGTCAGAAAGGCAGTTTACGGCCTTTGCCAGTATTCTGGCAGTCGTCGTCTTACCGGTTCCCCTTGTTCCGCAAAGAAGATATGCATGACCTGTCTCTCCCTTTTTTATCTGATTTCGGAGAATGCGCACTATATGTTCCTGACCGAGTATCTCGGAGAACACTTCCGGTCTGTATGCACGATATAAAGCCTGATACATATTTCACCCGCCTAAAAAAGCTGCCCTTTGAGAGCCCCGCAATTCGAAGAGGCTTGTCTGCGGCACATAAGAAAATCCACTTATTGCTGCTTCCTTCCGGACCTGACAAGGTTCGCAGACTCTTATTGCGCAGGACCCCAACAAACTGACGGAGCTGTCAAAGGGCAACTGTATTATCTGTTTTACCAACAGCTTTAATAAGTATACCACAATTCGACTGATTTGAAAGAACTTTTTGGAAAATAAGGCTAAACCGCTTTGTATAATTCATCGCTTTCAGGTGGAGATATTGCTTTTCCGTCCATTCTGATGCCATACTCAGTGTCCATGATTTTTCCTATGCATGTGATTTCATCTATAACGCTCTCAAGCTGCTCTTTTTTATCCGGACGCGCTATTATAAGCATGCATCCGGACGAAATCAGCCTGAGCGGATTTATATCGAATCTGCTGCATATTTTCAGTGTTACAGGATCAACCGGTATGCTTTTCTCTTCAATCTCAGCGCCAAGCCCTGCTACTTTGCACATTTCCCATACTGCTCCGAGAACTCCGCCTTCTGTAATATCATGCATTGCACATACGCCGGTTCTTCCGGCAGCAGTTCCTTCAGCAACAACGCTTACTCTGTCAAGCATCGCCCTGGCATGACGAAGTTCCTCTGCACTGAGAAATTCCTTCACTTCCTCTTCTCTGTCAGATGCGATTATTCCTGTTCCCTCTATTCCGCACTGTTTCGTTATGAATATCAGGTCTCCCGGCCTTGTACAGAATTTTTCTTTAGATTTCACATCTCTGCCCACCGCAGTTGAAACAATTACAGGTCTGCTGACTGCAGGCGTAATTTCGGTATGTCCTCCCACTATCTCAACTTCCATCATTTCAGCTGCATGTGAAGCCTGCTTCATTATGTTTTCAACATCCTCCTCCGTTGTCCCTTCAGGCAGCATAACAGCAAGCATGATTCCTATGGGCTGAATTCCGTTTGAGGCTATGTCATTGCATGAGATATGAATCGCCAGCCTGCCTATATCATTTACCGATGCAGTAATAGGATCTGTTGACATTGTGCAGATGTATTCACCGAAATCTATTTCCGCACAGTCCTCTCCTATTCCGGGCCGTGTGATTACTTCATCTCTTCTGTATGTTATATTTTCAAAAACTATTTTTTTTAATAAATCACTGTCAAGCTTCCCTGTCTTCAGCATATTACATTTCCAGGAACTCTTCCTCGGTTATTACCGGAATTCCCAGTTCCCTCGCCTTTCTGTTTTTTGATGATGAGGACGAGCTGTCGTTGTTTATAAGGTATGATGTTCTGCTGCTGACAGAACCTGCAACCTTTCCGCCTCTGTCCTCTATTTCTTTTTTGAGTGCATCTCTGTTCGCAAATGAATTGAGACTTCCCGTTATAACAAAAGTTTTTCCTTCAAGATCCTGAATAGTATCAGCCTCGTGGGCCTCCTCAAATTCTATGTATGAAAGAAGATCTTCTATCTTCGCCCTGTTATCGCCGTCTGCAAAGTAGTCAGCAAAATCCCCTGCCATAACATCACCTATACCATTAATTCCCATTAGTTCCTCTCTGGTCAGGTTTACTATTTTGTCCCAGTCATACCCGCATGCTTTTGCCACTGTCTTCGCAGTAGCTGTTCCAAAGTTTGGAACACCAAGTCCGTAAAGCAGTCTGGCACAGTCTGTTTTTCTTGCCGCTTCACAGGATGCCAGGATATTTCTGCAGGACTTTTCACCGAATCCTTCCATGGAAGAGATCTCATCTTTGTATCTGTCGAGTCTGAAGAAATCCGCATATGTCCTGATAAATCCCCTCGACACGAATTTTTCTATTGTCTGCTCGCTCATGCCGTCTATATTCATCGCATCCCTTGATGCAAAGTGGGCAAATCCTTTGACATGCTTTGCCTGACAGTCCGGATTCATACAGACAAGCACTCTGGCATCGTTATCCTCACGGATTTTTGTCCTTCCACCGCAGACAGGACATGTATCAGGAATGACAATGGTGCCGCTTCCGGTATTATTCCTTAGTACCTGCGGAATAATCATATTGGCCTTATAGACTTCTATCTCGTCTCCCTCTCCAAGTTTCAGCTGCTGCATTATAGAAAGGTTGTGAACCGACGCTCTTGATACACTTGTTCCCTCAAGCTGCACAGGTTCGAATACTGCCACCGGATTTATAAGACCTGTTCTTGACGGTGACCACTCTATTCCTATAAGTTTTGTGACAGCAGTCTCATCCTGCCACTTGAATGCAATCGCATCACGCGGATATTTGGATGTTTCTCCAAGCGACTGCCCATACTCTATATCATCAAATGTGAACACAAGTCCGTCCGAAGGGATATCGTAATTCCTGACCTCCCCGGCATACCACTTCACCGCCTCAGCGACGTTTTCCCTTGTTACCATTTTTCTTTCAACTGCAGCAAATCCCTGATCTGAAAGCCATGTCAGCTGATAATCTCTTGAATTTCTGAAATCAACTCCATCCGCCTCGACAAGGGTGAATGCAAGGAAATCAACTCCGCGCTTGGCCGCAACAGATGAATCAAGCTGCCTTACAGTCCCGCTGCACAGATTCCTCGGATTCTTGTATTTTGCATCCACATCTTCCAGTGTACTGTTTATATATTCAAAGCGTGAATACGTTATGTGCGCCTCACCTCTGAGTACAAGCCTTCCCTTGAACGGAATCTCCTTTGGCAGGTTTCTGAAAGTTCTCGCATTGGAGGTAATAACTTCTCCGATATCTCCGTTTCCCCTTGTTACCGCCTTTGTCAGTATCCCGTTCTCGTAAGTCAGAACTGTTGTTATTCCATCTACCTTCCACGAAAGAATACCCTTTCTGTCTCCTATGAAGTCCTTAAGAACCTCAATATCCTTGGTTTTGTCAAGGGACAGCATCCTCTTGGGATGTCTCTCTTTGGGAAGCTCGCTCATAACTTCATACCCGACATTATGAACAGGACTGTCCGGAAGTATTATACCAGTCTTTTTTTCGAGAGCTTCAAGCTCATCGTAGAGAGCATCATATTCGGCATTTGTCATAAGTTCAATGTCTTCCTGCTCGTATGCTCTTCTTGCCTCGTTAAGAATTCTTACCTTCTCTTCAATTATTTTTCTCATGGCTTCCCTCATCTTTTTTCAAGCGGTGCAATATCCGCAGCAAGTTTTTTAATTCCTTCACTGTCAAAGTCTACAGATACTATTTTCCCTCCGGCGCTTACCACTGTTCCTTCTCCGAACTTTGGATGGCAGACCCTGTCACCTTCCGCATAAATCTGTGAAGTTTTTTCTTCATGAATTGCTTTCTTCGCAGTTACATATGAATTGAACGGTTTTGGAGCGGGAGGCTTTTCAAATCCGTCAAACCCGTCTCCGAATCCATATCTGTCATATTTCTTCTCTTCGTATATACTGTCTCCGTCAAGATACTTTCTGTCTATCTCGCGTAGAAACATCGATTCTCTGGTATAATCTGTTCTGCCGTACATGGTTCTGAGTTTTGCACTGCTGAGAAAAAGCCTCTCCTTTGCTCTGGTCATTCCCACATAGCACAGCCTTCTCTCTTCTTCTATCCTTTCAGAAGAATCGAGCGATCTCCATCCCGGAAACAGACCATCTTCCATCCCCGGCATAAAAACAACAGGAAATTCAAGACCCTTTGCAGAATGCATTGTCATAAGGACAACGGCATCTTCAGATGAATCGTGATTGTCTATATCCGAAAGAAGCGCAAGCCTTTCCATGAACTCCGGAAGCGATATATCCGGGTCTTCTTCCTCCATATCCAGTATTACAGATTTAAATTCAAGTATATTCTCAATCCTGCCTTCTGCCTCAACACTGCCCTGCGCTTCCAGTGCAGCAAAATATCCGCTGTCACGCAGAATTCCATCATATATATCAGATACTCTCAGATTATCCTGCTCTTTTGAATACTTCAGTATCATATCGGTAAACTGCGATATAGCAGAAGCTGCCTTTGAAGAAAGCCCTGACCTTATCTCTTCATCAGTCAGCACTTCAAACAGGCTTGTGCCCCTTACATCTGCAAGCACCTGCAGTTTACCCAGGGACTTTGATCCTATGCCCCTCTTTGGCTCGTTTATTATTCTCATGAGCGCTATATCGTCCTTCGGCGTACTTACAACCCTCATGTAGCTCATGATATCCTTGATTTCCTTGCGGTCATAATACCTGAGCCCACCAAGCACTCTGTAGGGTATATCCTTTTTTGAAAGTGCCTCTTCGAATGTTCTCGACTGGGCATTTGTCCTGTATAGAACGGCAAAATCCTTCCACCTGCACTCATCCGCCATCATATCAATCTGCCTTGCTATGAATGCGGCCTCGTCTCTTTCGGTATCAAGTCGCGCATATGTTATTTTATGTCCCGGCTGCGCGCTTGTCCACAGCTTTTTGTTTTTTCTTCCTCTGTTCAATGATATGACACTGTGAGCCGCCTCTATTATATTCCCTGTCGACCTGTAGTTCTGTTCCAGCTTGATTACTTTCGTGTTCTTAAAATCCTTCTCGAAATCAAGTATGTTGGAGATATCCGCTCCTCTCCACTGATATATGCACTGGTCATCATCACCCACCACACATATGTTTCTGTATTTTTCAGAAAGAAGCCGTATGAATCTGTACTGAACAGCATTGGTATCCTGGTATTCATCCACCATAATATATCTGAATCTCTCCTGGTATTCTGACAGAACATCTTCATTTTCCTCAAACAGCCTTACTGTATTCAAAAGAAGATCGTCAAAATCCATGGCATCGTTGTGACGCAGCGCCTTCTGATATCCTGAAAATACATCATATATCGGCTTGGTCCTGAAATTAATTCCTTCTCTTTTTTTATAATCTTCGCAGTCAAGCCCTCTGTTTTTGTACGATGATATTATGGAAAGCAAATATGCCGGAGTCAGTTTACTGTCATCCAGTTTCATTCCTTTGATAAGCTGTTTTATCAGCGCCTTCTGGTCTGCAGGATCGTAAACAGCAAATCCGGATGTATACCCAAGTCTCTCTGCGTGCTTCCTAAGGATACGCAGACATGCTGAATGAAATGTAAGTATCCACATTCCATTTGTATTTCCAACCAGTTTCTCCACTCTCTCCCGCATTTCTGCTGCAGCCTTGTTTGTAAAAGTAACGGCAAGTATGTTCCACGGAGCTATCCCCTCATCAGTTATAAGATGTGCTATCCTGTGTGTCATTGTTCCGGTCTTGCCGCTTCCTGCACCTGCAAGTATCAGAAGAGGCCCGTCCCTGTGAAATACGGCCTCTCTCTGTTTGTCATTTAATTGATCATATATTCCCATCAGCCTGCCTTGTATGTCCTGTAATCTGTGTAACTTCTGACACCTCCAAATACCGAATAGCTTGATATGCTTACGGTATACGTTCCCTTAACCTTAACCGGGAATGTGTATGATGTCTTTGAATTTGATGTAATTATCTTTGTATATGTTTTTCCGTTTGCATTCAGCCTTACTCTGTATCCTGACACTGATGAAAGTTTCCTCCACTTTGCCGTAACCTTCTGCGTAGATTTATTCCTTGAAAGAGCAGTCATCGTCGGTTTGCTTATATATGTCTTTGTCGTAACAGCAGAGTAGACTCTCCTGCCTTCAATTAACGAATATGAATAAAGCCTGATTCTGTATGATTTGGTAACCTTCGGTGTAAACGTGCAGCTTGCAGATGAAGCTGACATATATTTCGTATATGTCCTGCTTCCTACAGTCATCTGCACCTTAAATCCGTCCACACTTGTCATCTTCTTCCATTTAACTGTCACCTTTCCGGCACTGTTTTTGGATGCTGATGAGTATACCGGTTTTGATATATATGTCCTGTAGGTTGATGCTGACTGTATTTTTTCGCCGTCTATATACGTGAAAGTCGATATCCTGACTCTGTATGATTTGGTTACATTCTGTGTAAATGTCACAGATGTCCTGTCGGCAGAATCAATTTCTTCAGTATATTTCTTTCCTCCTGTTATAAGTACGACTGTATATCCGTCGACACCCTCAACCCTGTTCCAAGATGCTGTTACATGATTCGAAGCCTTTGTCACCGAAGACAGATATGTCTTGGCAGCTTTTGCACTGCTGATTCGCACATCCTTTATTTCTTCAAGCGTTTCCTTTGAAATCGTAAATGAATCCCCGCTCATGTTTTCAAGGATGTATTCTATATCGGATGCCGTGAGTCTGTATGTCACATCTTTCATTACAGCGGCAACAGCATCAGTTTTCTGAAGAAGCTTTTCCGATACAGCTAATGAATCCTGATCGGACTTAATAACAAGTGTAATGAATGTATCTTCAATTCCCTCAGAGGCAGCAGTCCCCCTTATTCTTTCAATATATGAAATGACTGTCGAATCGTCAAATCCCGATGGGATTTCGATTGAGGCTGAAACCCTGCTCTGGTCTGTAACTTCCATGGATATAACATGGTCAGAGTATTCATATACAGTTGTTACAACTATTCCTGTAACCTTACCTTCCGCGTCCTTTGTTGTCTTAGAAGTCCTTGTAACCTTGTTCCCTGCCTTGTCACTTCCCTCTGACACAACTTTTGTAACAGAATTTCCTGCATCGTCTTTTTCGATGTCAGATGTCTCTCTCCCGTATGTCACCGAAACTTCAACCTTCCATATGCCGGATGATTCAGCCGCATCATATCCGAATGCAGTCAGCGCCGAAACATCTGTGCTGAAGGTTCCGCCCTTGACAAAACCTGACAGGCCATATGCCGCACATGCCGCATACCGGCTCTGTGAATACATTCCGCCTGTGAATGTACCGCCTGTAACACCTATTTTCTTAACAGCAGATGATTTGTCTTCGGAATACACCCAAAGTCCCATGCCGTAATCACTTCTGAATGTACCGCCTGATATTTTCAGTTCAATGTTCCCCGCAAATTCATCGGATCCTATTACTGCTACAGCAGCTCCATCACTGCTGGCTCCGTTATTATCAGCACTGCTGCCGGGTGCCGGAGTTCCTCCTGCTGCTATATATACATCCTCATCACCTGAAGGCGATATCTCAAGACTGCCTGCAACCTGAGTTATTCCATTTGAGCCCGTTATCTTTCCGCCTTTGATTACTGTTGATCCATCCTGCGCAAGGTATATTGCAGTATCTGAAGCTGATATTGTACCGCCATTGATTATTACGTCAGATTTTCCGCCGTTTTCCTCATCACTCGTTATAATTGCGGCATCGCTTCCGGTTCCTGTTACAGTCCCTCCGTTCATTACAAAACCAGCTCCGTCCCCTGCGACTACAACAGAATTTCTGAGAATTCCGTCAGTGAGAGTACCCATGCAGCTTCCTATAACCGCAAGAGAGGCTGTCGTTCCTGAAATCTCTCCGCCAAAAATATTCACGTTTGATTTTTCTCTGGTCTCAATTCCGTATTTCCCGCTTACAGCACCGCCTGATACATTTACTTCAGCACCGCTGTATGCATATATTCCATCGTTTTCATTGCCGTTAATCTCTCCGCCTGTCATCGTAAAGGCTGCTCTGCCGCTGTCGCTTCCATTGAGAAACACTCCAACAGCAGAAGACTCTATAACACCGCCGGACATTGTAATATCTGCGGGCAGACCTCTTACACCGACCTTTGCAGTTATGCTTCCTCCGGTAATATTGACCTTGGAAGACCTCTTGGCATATATTCCATATGCGTACTCATCAGCAGGATTGTATGAATTACTGATTGTGCCGCCTGCCAGTGTGAATGACCCGTTTG
>JAEDDI010000063.1 GCA_016293805.1 Bacillota bacterium
CGTTACTGTCAAATCTTGCATATTTGACGGTAATACCAAGGACAGTAAATCCGTTCAGCATACCTCCGTTATATACCCACATGCTTCTGTCGGCCCTCATATTCCACTCCGTCAGCATCTTCCATGAGGACGAATCCACCCCGCTCAGTATCAGTTCCCTCCTCAGCATCATTGCGGCAGATGTGATTGTACATCCTCCTCTTCCCAGCGTCTGCTGAAGAAAAACATCATCCGCATTTATAGCATCGTACATTGACGATGAAAGTTCGGATGTCCTGGTTTCAAGATCAGGACTGAAACGTCCTATTACTCTGAATTTCTTTTTTACAACCGTCCTGTATGCTCCTGCAGTATCCACCGCATATACTTTGTAATAGTATGTTCCTTCAGGCAGTTTTCCAAATGAAATCAGGCTGTCCACCTTGGATATATAGAATATTCCGGTATCTGAAAGCTCCTGCTTCACATTGAATCCTGAAAGCCATGACCCGCTGCTGCTGCAGACTCCCACTCTCACATATCTGAATGGAACATCAGAATACACATTTCCCATAAGATAAAAACTGCTTCCTTCTGTCAGAACAGACGGATAGGAATAGTTTTCCGATATGGAGAATGTAGCCTTCACCTCAGTAAATTTTCTGTTGATTAAAGTCTGTTCATTACCCCTGACATCGACTGCAGTCACTTTGTAATAATAGGTTCCTGCGTCAAGTTCTGCAAATGTAACACGGCTGTTGGCGGATGAAATATCGAATGTCGTTGCTTTTGGTCTGAATGTCCACGATGATACCCATTCACCGTTTCTTGCAATTCCTATCCTCACGCTCTGTATTTCATACACAGCCGTGATTGTGCCTGTAAGAGTCTTGTCATTTCCGGTTGTAAGAGTTACAGGATAATTCATATTATCTGCCGCAAACGGCTTTGCAACCTCGAAAGACTCTTTTACAGCATAGCCTTTGTTTCCCTCACTGTCATAGCAGTATACTCTGAATGAATACTCCCCGCACTCAAGTTTCGAAAAATCAGTATGCTGATTCACACCATCAAGCCCAAACGATAATGAAAGCGGATAGTACATCTTGTACGATATCCATTTTTTTGCACTGTCGTCATAAATTCCAGCCTTAATCTTAGTCATGGTATTTACCGACAGAATCCTGCCTGAAACGTCAGGGTCCTCTCCCCTGACAAACAGTTCACTGCACGATACTCTGTCTGCCTCGAAGGCGTTTCTTACTTCAAAAGCCTTCCTTACAGCAGTACCCTTATGCCCCTTTATATCTGTACAGTAGACTTTAAGATAATATCTTCCTGTATCGAGCTCTGAAAAATCTATATCAGCGTCAGCCATTGAAAGATCAAAAGTCTTTCCGGAAGGAGAATAAGAAGTGTTCTCAATCCATCTGCCTTTCTCGTCAGTAATTCCGGCTTTCACGGATTTCAGTCTGTAATACGAAGAAATTTTCCCGGAAACAGGACTGTCTTTTCCCTTTATCACAGTTGAACTCCACGATATACTGCTCTGCCTGAATGCAGCCCTGACTTTGAACTCCTGTCTGACGGGTGTATATGCATTGCCCTTGGAATCCTTAACATAAACTCTGTACATGTATGTGCCCGAAGGAAGGGTTTCAAAACGGACCAGGTCGTTCACTTCTGAAATAGAATATGTTAATGTGCCGGGTTTCTTTGATACATTATGACCTTCAACCCATTTGCCGTCTTCAGAATATATTCCCATGCGTATTGCCGATATTCTGTATGTGCTTGAAACTCTGCCCTGCGCAGTACAGGCATCACCCTTTACCATTACTGAAGGCAGCTTAAAATCAGACACACTTACAGATGCATACGCCGAAGCTGTAAATGCAAAAGTCATTATCACTATACATACTGCAGACAAAAAATATATCAATTTCTTCATTTCACTACCCGTTCTGATTATAGATATGCAATATAATTGTACCCTGTTTTAATATGTCGCGCAACAAAAAGATGATTGCGAAATGTACATGTATCGGTATATAATATTATGGTTATTTAGAATATCATCTATGGAGGAATTTAACATGGACTACAATAAACTTGCGGAGATTCTTTTTCCGAACATCGATAAGACACCCGCATATTATGAAGAACTTTATCCGCACAGAGATCTTGCTGAAGGTGCCATGGTAACAAGACTTGGTCCTTCACCCACAGGTTTCATTCATCTTGGCAATCTCTACGGAGCTTTCGCAGACGAAAGACTTGCTCACCAGTCAGACGGAATATTCTACCTTCGCATAGAAGATACCGATGACAAGCGCTATGTCGAGGGAGCTGTTGAAACAATTATAAAGTCGCTTGATTTCTTCGGAATAAGGTTTGATGAAGGTGCATCGATGGAAGGAGACACCGGAATATACGGTCCTTATAAGCAAAGCGAAAGAGCGGACATTTATCAGTGTTTCGCAAAAGAACTTGTACTGAAGGGACAGGCTTATCCATGCTTCCTTACCGAAAGCGAAATCGGAGAGATAAGAGAGTTCCAGGAGAAGAACAAGCTCAATCCCGGAATATATGGAGAATTTGCAAAATGCAGAGATCTTTCACTTGAAGAAATCACATTGAACATTGAAAAAGGCATGCCTTATGTTATGAGACTCAGGTCAGACGGCAATCCGGACAATCCGAAGACAATTACAGTCGAGGACGGAATCAGAGGAGAGCTTTCCATGCCGGAAAATACTCAGGATATTGTTATCCTCAAGACTAACGGTATCCCTACATATCACTTTGCACATGTAGTTGACGACCATCTCATGAGAACAACACATGTTGTCAGAGGTGCAGAATGGATTCCTTCACTTCCAATCCACATCGAACTGTTCGACAAGCTGGGATTTGAACTTCCTGTATTCTGTCACACAGGCCAGCTGATGAAAATAGATGAAGACGGCAGCAAGAGAAAGCTTTCAAAGCGAAAAGACCCTGAGCTCTCTCTTGATTACTACAGAAAAGAAGGCTATCATCCGGCAGCTGTAAGGGAATATCTTCTCACAATTCTCAACTCCAACTTTGAGGAATGGCGTATTGCCAATCCTCTTGCGCCGGCGGAGGATTTCCATTTTACAGTTGCAAAGATGAACGGCGGCGGAGCTCTTTTTGATCTCAGAAAACTGGAAGATGTATCAAAGGATGTCCTTATCAGATTGTCTTCTGAGGAACTGTACAGTTTCCTTAACCAGTGGGCTTGTGAATTCAGACCTGACCTTGTGGAAAGACTATCTGACAAAGACTACTGGATCAAGGTTCTTGATCTTGACAGAACAGGAGCAAAACCCCGCAAGGACCTGATTTCCGCAAAACAGATTATAGATTATACCGGTTATTTCTTCGAATACATCAGGCAGGATGACTATCCTGCAGAAGCTGTTAATGACAAGGATATAATTCTGACAAAATACCTGGAGACCTATGACCACAGTGACGATCAGTCGGTTTGGTTCGATAAAATACGTGCTATTACAGACGAACTCGGATATGCTGTAAAGCCAAAGGATTACAAGAAGCATCCTGAAGATTACAAGGGTCATGTAGGTCATGTGAGCACAGTAATCCGTATCGCTCTCACAGGACGTGCAAGTTCTCCTGATATCTGGGAGATACAGCAGATTATGGGAGAGGAAAAAGCTCTCGGAAGAATCAGAAACTGCATAGGCTAAACATCAGAGCACCCGCTTTGGGCGAGATTCGTAAAACAGTTAAACCGACCTATGGTTACGATCATAGGTCGGTTTTTTTACTGGCGCGGCAGCGTCCAGAGCTCCCTTGTATAAAGGTTTAGCAGCCTTACGGATGCCCGTACACAGTAGAGGAATTGCTTTACCGCAGCGTCGATATACTCACAAACTCCACAGAAATTTATGCCGCCTTCGTTGTTGGGAATACGGATGACTCTCAGAACATATCCCTCCAGAAAAGCGGTGCATTCTGCGTCCTTTTGCAGTTCATCCGGTTCATAGTGTTGAGAACCGTCCAGCTCGATGATGATTTTTGCTTCTGCGCTGTAAAAGTCGGCAATATATCTTCCCAATAATTTCTGTCTGGAAAAACGGATGGGATAGGAGCGCAGCAAATCCTACCATAGGTGCCGCTCTTCCTTGGTCATTTCTTTTCGCAGCTGTTTTGCCAAAGGAACCAACTGCTTATTGTGCTTTGGCGCTGCGCAAAATCGCAGATCGCACAGTACACCGAAAGGTGTATAGAAGTGTGCTCTTTATTAGTTCGACAAACTTGAATTTGAAAACCACAATTTTATAAGTGGTTATTAACCCTCACAGGGTTTTAATAA
>JAEDDI010000032.1 GCA_016293805.1 Bacillota bacterium
CTATATCCTCTCCGTCAAGACTGCTGCTTGCTGCGAATTTCTTTGTTTCAACATTCTCAAGTCCGTATGCCTTCTGGGTATATTCAATGTTGTACTCAAGATATGCTGTTTCCTTCTCCAGTTCATCAGGTGATACAATGTAGTTCTGAACAATAACCTCAACACCTGTTCCAACTGCAAATACAGCAATCATAATAATCGGAACAACAACAATCTTTTTGAAGTTCTTCTTTGCTACTCCGTAAATGAACATCAGCGCTGCAATAACAGACAGTCCCATCAGAGCTCTGTAAACCCAGAGAGTAATATTGACTGCAGTAAAACCTGCTCCGTAAACAGCTCCTCTGTGTGCATAAAGAAGGTCATACTGTTTAAGGAAGAAATGGAAGCCGAGCATCAGGAAGAAGATGACACCGACAACTATCAGCTGTTTTGATGCGATGTGAAGAAGCTGCTTCAGATTGTCTGAATCGAATTCTCTTCTTGGACCTGAAGGTCTCCTTCCTGCAAATTTTGCACCGAATTTTCCAAATCTCCTTCCGCCGACCGGTTCATCATCAGGACCGGCATATGATTCTGTGAACTCCACTTCAGGTTCATCGAACACCTTAGGTCTGCGAAGTGACATCAGAATAATATAGTAGATGAGAGTCACAATAATGAATGCAACTGCAAGCGCCATTACAATGCCTGTCACCTGATTTATAAACGGCAGCTTGAACACATAAAGCGACACGTCATTATCAAACAGCGGATCTGCAACACCGAAATCCGTACTGTTTGACATGTTCAGCCACTTGTACCAAAGCTGTGTAACGGTAAAGTACACAGCAACTCCCGCAAACAGTGCAGCCATAAGCCAGCTGAAAAGGTTTACTGTCTTCGAATCAGGATTGTCATCTGATTCAACCTTGTTATAGTAGCCCTTCTTCAGGAGCTTGAGATAGATGTAAGTCAGAAAACCCACAACTATGAAAACCGGTATTCCAAGTTCAAGCTGTGTAACCAGCTTCTTGAAGAACACGCTCACATATCCGAGTTCCTTAAACCAGAGAAAATCCGTTATATACCCGGTTGCAGCTATGATTGCTGCCAGCAGAACAACTATAATCAGACAGATTAAAGATCCTCTGCTTCTCTTTGCTTTCTTTTCCATAAATTTCTCCTCCATTAATCTCTATCCGAACAGTCCTCTTATCCAGTCTTCTATTCTCGACATAACAGGTTCAATCATTCCTGCAATCTGCGAATCAGGGAACTGGAATCGTATAATCAGAACGGCAATCTGTATCACAAGGATTACAGCAAGAATAACTATAGCTGCAGTCAGTCCTCTGCCGCCTTTCTTTTCTTCGTAAGAATAGTCATCATCCCAGAATGATTCATCTTCGAAATTTCCGAATTCGAGATCTGATTCAGTCTGCGCCTTCTTTTCGGCTTTTGCTCTTTTCTTTGCCTCTTTCTTCGATATCACAGGTTCAGGTTCTTCATCTTCCGCTGCAGTCTCATGGGCTTCAGGCAAAGTCACATTCTCTGAATCCGCCTCCGGTATGCTCTCAAGTGCATCAAAGTCTGAAACAGTTTCTGATTCTTTTTCGACCTCTTCATCTATATCCCCGAAACCGAACTCCTCTTCAGCCTTCTTCAGAAACTCTGCAAATTCTTCCCTGCTTATCTGCTGTGTCTGTGCCCGTTTTGCACTGTCTGACGGAGCAGCTGAATCAGCAATGACCATTTCCTCAATTGTCTCAGGCTCTGATTCTTCTGCAGGAATCTCTTCTTCTATCACAGGGGCATCGAAAATCTCTGCTTCAAGCTCCTCCTCAGTCTTCGGAGGCCATGAACCGCCTATCTCATCCTCATCAAGCTTGAGCGGAAGAACAGGCTCCATTATCTGTGTTTCATCACGCTTTGCCCTCTCCTCCCTGCGAATTCTTACTCTCTCTGCAGCAGACGGCTTGTTCTCATCGTCGTCCTCTTCAATCTCAATGGCGGTGTTCTTTGTTTCAATACCAAATTCCTCAAACGCTCTGTCACTGAGTTTTCTTGCGGCCATCAGTCTTTCCTTCTCTCTGTTGAGAAGTTCCTGAAACTCCTGATTCTTTGCGGCAAATGTATCAAATTTATCAGTCTTGCTGCCGAAATTTTCTTCAGCAGAAGAATTGCCGAAAATGGATTCGGTAATAGGACTGCTATCATCTGTAACAGGTGCAGCAGCCTCATCCACCCTGTCAAGGATTTCCCTGCGGCGTTCCTTCTCACTGTCATCCAGCAGGTCTCCCCACTCTATCTCAATATCTTCTGTTTTACTCTCTCTGTGAAAATCCTCTACATTCCAGTTGAAAGCAAGAGAATCTGATTCAGACGGCACACTGTCGGGGTCAAAATCCACAACACCGTTGTCTCTGATTATTTCGCTTCCCTCTGCTTCTCTTGCGACAGGTGTTCCGCATTTCGGGCAGAAATTATCGTCATCAAGAAGCTGTTTTCCACATTTTCTGCAATACATATTAGCCTCCAGTAGGTTTAAATCACACCGAATAATCCGGTTATAAATATACATCATTAATTATACTACAAAACATTTCCCTAAACAATTATGCCTTGCAAAAAACAGGGATTATTCAAAAGATTTTAGGTACAAAAAAACAGAAGTCTAAAGTTTTACCACTAAAGACTTCCTATGGTCGGGACAACAGGATTCGAACCTGCGGCCTCTGCGTCCCGAACGCAGCGCTCTACCAAACTGAGCCATGTCCCGGCGACATATAACAGTATACACCATTCCGCGCAAAAAGAACACCCCCTTGACAGTGTACTATATGTCATAGTACACTTAATACACAGAAAGGAGGCAGAAATGTTTCAGATTGATCAGAAAAGCAGAAAGTCAATCTACAGGCAGGTCGTTGATAATATTACCGGACTCATAATGCGCGGCGTTCTTGCGCCCGGTTCCAGGCTTCCTTCCGTACGGGAACTGTCCAGGCAGCTGCTCATCAATCCCAATACGGTAGCCAAGGCATACAGGGAGCTTGAGAAGTACGGATATATCTACACAGCGGCGGGGCTCGGCACATTTGTTTCAGAAGTCGACACGGAAAGAATAGACATGGAGAAGTACAGTGCCATAAAAGACAGGCTTTCGTTTTACATATCCGAACTGTACTATATGGGACTGGATGATGACAAGGTTATGGAAACAGTAAAGGAAATAATTGATAAGAGAGGTGCCGCAGATGATTAAGGTTAACAATGTTGATAAGAGTTTTAAGCATATTAAAGCGCTCAGCAGTCTGTCCATGAACGTCAAAAAAGGCTCAATTTATGGTCTTGTCGGTACAAACGGTTCGGGAAAAACCACGCTTCTTAAGCATATAGCAGGAATATTCATGCCCGACAGCGGCGAAATATATGTCGACGGCATCCCGGCGGGTGACAGTCAGCATCTTGGTGAACGCGTATTTTTCTTTCCGGACGAACTTTACTTCTTCGGAAACTACAGTCTTTCGGACATGGAGCGTCTCTACAGGAGACTTTACCGAAGCTGGAACCGGGACAGATTCGACAGGCTGACAGAGATGCTTTCGCTCAGCAGGGGAGTTAAAATATCAAGGTTCTCCAAGGGAGTTCAGAAACAGGCAATGTTCGCACTGGGGATGTCGACAATGCCCGACGTTCTCCTCCTTGATGAACCGGTCGACGGACTTGACCCGATAGTCAGAAGAATAGTCTGGGATTTCATTGTCTCTGATGTTGCAGAAAGAGAAATGACCGTTCTCATTTCCTCGCACAATCTGAGAGAGATTGAGGGAATATGCGATACAGTCGGAATTCTCTCCGGAGGCACAATGGTTCTGGAACGCGATCTGGACGATCTCAGATCAAGTGTCCACAAGGTGCAGACAGCATTCAGAGAAAGACCGGATAACCCGTATAAAGGTCTCAATGTACTTTCTTCATCTGCATCGGGAAGTGTAGATATGATGATAATAAAGAACACTGCAGAAGAAATCGAAGAGGCACTGGCACCGCACAGCCCCCTTATACTCGATCTTCTTCCTCTCACACTTGAAGAAGTGTTTATCTATGAACTTGGAGGTGAACACAATGAATACAAAGACATCCTCGAATAAGTTCAAGGCGCTCGTTCTGAACGATATGAAGAAATACTGGGTATTCTCACTGGCGCTGTTTTCTTATCTTTTTCTGGGAAAATGCGTGCCTGTCATTCTGAAATTAAACGACACCGAATGGCTGAAGGATATACTTGCCCAGCTCTCAAATTTCCAGAGCTTTGCAGATATTACCGCATCATTTGCAGCCCCTGTTATGGCTTCGCTTCTGGTGTTCAGATATCTTCATACTGTAAGCTCAGTTTCAGTATGCCACAGTCTGCCCGTATCGAGAAAACAGCATTATCTTGCTCATTCTCTTTCCGGGTATGCGCTTTGTGCGGTTCCGGTTCTTGCAAGCCAGGCTGTAATGACAGTGATAGCTCTTGCATGTGGAGAAAAATCATCAGCTGCATCATTTGTTTTAACGACCGTGTTCATGCTGACTGTTATGCTTGTGACATTCTCTGTTTCAAACATTGCGGCAATGCTTTGCGGAACATCGCTGATGCACGCCATAGGGGCTGTCGTGTTCAACGTTCTTCCGGCATCGATAGTGTACTTCATAATGATGTACTGCAGCATATTCCTGACCGGATTCACGCTTGACGGAACGCCTTTCAGAAGCATACTTTCTGCTGTTTTCCCTGTACTCAGGTTTGCAGGCTTTAGCAGAGTTCCCGCTCTTTTGGCATATGCGCTCTGCTGCATTGCAGTATCAGCCGCTTTCAGCTGTCTGGGATACCTTCTTTACAGGAACAGAAAGCTGGAATGCGCATCGGACCCGCTTTGCTACAGAAAAGTCACTCCGCTGTTTCTGTTCATAATGACGTTTACTCTCGCAACAGTAACGGCACTGATGTTTACTGTAATCGATATGTTTATGGCAGGTCTCATCGCAGGCTTTATCGTATTCTTCATATTCTCGGCCATGCTGGTTACGAAGACTGTACGTATCTTCAATATGAGAATGCTGAAATACTTCGTCACCTTCTCGGTTATAACGGCGGTGTTCGTATCTGTGTTCGCTTTCGACATCACAGGCTATGAAGACAGACAGCCTGACCCGGCCAAGGCCGAATGGGCGTCTGCAGATATCTTCTCCGACGGACTTGCAGGTTCGGGAGAGGAATTCAGATACTGTGAATCCTCATATACCGGCGCACAGGATGACGCTCTGGTATTCGAGTCCCGGGAGGCCATGGAATATATAGCAGGTATCAGCAGAGAGCTTGCTGATATATCCGATAAGAAAGGAATTACTTTTGACCTCACATTCAACGAGGGATCAACGGTCAAGTTTTCATACGGCAGACGAAGCTATGCGCGAAGCTACAAAAGATATGACTTTAGCGGCAACAGCATTAATTCCGCAAGTGATAATGTAAAAGGCCTGTTTGAATGCAGTGAGTTCAAGGAAAAATACAGACCGTCACAGGTTTATGAGCTTAAAACCAGTCCTGCCAGGACAAATGTTGAAATCATGTCGCTCACTGATACAGTAAAATTTCTAAGTTACGGCGAGTATGACGATCTTCTTGCTGCGATGGATATGGATTTTGAAGAAAGAACATTTGAAGAGGAACTTATGAATACTCCGGTAACACAGACAGCAGGATATATCGCAATCGGTTACCGTAACAGAGTTACATTTGCAGTAAGGGCCACCGACAGACACACCATAGGCTGGCTTATGGAAAACGGCTGCTGGGAAGACATGAACCCCGACAATCTTGTACTGTACAGGGCAGAGGGTATCGTCTACGGTATGCACGAATTGTCCGGCAAATCCGGCATATGCACCGAAGAAGTGAAGAAAATCCCTCTTGAACAGCTTTTAAGCTACGGTTCCGATATGTATGGAGATGATACTCCTTACCTTGAAATAATGCTGACATTCAGAAACAGGAACACAGGCAGCGAGTACATGACCGGCGTCAGCATTCCTGTAAGCCGGGTGACATTCATGGACAGAATCGACTGGAAAGACGATATTATGGCCAAGGACTGAATACAATTAGAGCGTGAAGATTTCTCTTCACGCTCTTTCTCATCCGTTATTAAGCCTGAGCTGTCCGCATGCGGCGTCTATATCAGATCCCAGTTCTCTTCTGACAGTTGCGCTGATTCCGTTCCTCTCAAGCCGTTCTCTGAAGGCTGCAGCATTCTTTGATGATGAAAGCCCGCTTTCTCTGACCTCGTTCAGCGGAATGAGGTTGACATGGCACAGGCTGCCTTTCAGCCGCATTGCAAGTATATCAGCGCAGTCAGGGGAATCATTTACTCCGCGCACAAGCGCATACTCATATGTAACCCTTCTTCTCGTCTTGTCCGCATAAGCCTTTGCAGCAGATATGACATCTCCTACAGAATACCTGTCGTTAACAGGCATCATGCTCCCGCGTATATCGTCCGTCGGCGCATGGAGCGATATGGCAAGAGTGCACTGCGGAAAATCATCTGCAAAATCGGCAATTCTTTCGACAAGTCCGCAGGTTGATACCGTAATATTTCTCATGGATATATCAAGACCTGCTCTTTCATGAATCAGGTTTATGAACTTTGCCACATTATCGTAGTTATGAAAAGGTTCGCCTGTTCCCATGACTACAACATGATTTATCTTCTCACCTGTTTCTTTTTCAGCCTCAAGTATCTGTCCCGCAATTTCCCATGGTCTGAGGTGCCTATTAAGTCCGTTTATGCCAGATGCACAGAATCTGCAGCCCATGGCGCATCCCGCCTGTGAAGATACGCATATCGAATTTCCATATCTGTACTTCATGAATACAGTCTCAATTCTCTCACCGTCCGGCAGTTCAAAAAGATACTTTCTGGTACCGTCCTTTAACGACTTCTGCACCTTCACTGTTTTAAGGTTTTCGTATTCGGTAATGGATGAAAGTTTCTCTCTGAGCGCTTTGGGGATATTCCTCATATCGTCATATCCTTCCGCTCCCTTGTATATCCATCCGTAAATCTGTTTTGCTCTGAATTTCTTCTCACCAATCTCCTCCATGAAATCTTCCATTTCACGAAGTGTCATATCCTTAATCGTTTTCATAGTCTCCTGAAGCAAAAGCCGGAAGAGGCAGCCCCCTTCCGGCAAAACTTTACTGTTTTTCTATTTCAATACCGGTTTTGTGTCCGTTCAGATCGTACTCATCTCCACACTCTCTTTCTTCGATTGAAAGAGCAAGAGTCTCTCTGCAGATGTAATCATTGTACTTTACGGCAGCAGTTCTGATTTCATCATCGGCAGAAATATATATTCTGATGTTGTCCATCATCTCAAGCCCGCCTGATTTTCTGAGCTGCTGAACTTTGGATATAAGTTCTCTCGCATATCCCTCGTTTACAAGTTCCTCATTAAGGTTTGTATCAAGGATTACGAATACGTTCTTATCCATTGCAACGGCAAAACCTTCCTTTGCATCGATTCTTACATCTATAAACTCTCTTTCAGCTCTGATTTCCTCGCCGTTCAGTTCTATTGTAATTTTTCCGTTTGCCTCAAGTTCAGCTGCAACTTCAGCCGCATCAGCCTTTGCAAGATATGCTCCGAACGCCTTGATATTCTTTCCAAGAACCGGCCCTGCAACCTTGAAGTTAGGCTTAAGAGAATAGTTCATATACTTGTCCAGCTTATTCTCAAATACAACGTTCTTGACATTAAGCTCCTCCATGATGAGCGGAACAAGATCCTCAATGAGAGATTCATACTTTCCGTCAACCAGAATTTCGCCAAGAGGCTGTCTTACCTTGATTCTTTCTTTTTCTCTTATTCCTCTTCCGAGAGCAACCATTGTTCTGACAAGATCCATTCTTTCCTCAACCTTGTCATCTATGAGATCAGCATCCGACTTAGGGAAGAAGCTCAGGTGAACTGATTCTCCGTTATTGAGATTAGCGTAAATCTCTTCAGAGATGAATGGTGCAAACGGAGCCATAAGCTGAGAAACTCCAACAAGAATTTCGTGAGTTGTCGCATAAACACTCTTCTTGTCCTCTGTCATTTCCTCCGCCCAGAATCTTCTTCTCGCTCTTCTGATGTACCAGTTTGAAAGATCTTCAATAACGAATTCGGAAATCTTCCTTGTCGCCTTCATGTGGTCATATCTGTTCATTTCTTCTGTAACTTCATCAATGAGTCTGTTGTACTTTGAAAGAATCCATCTGTCAAGTTCAGGCCTCTTCTTGTAGTCAACAAACGCCCTGTTTATATCTATATTGTCCTGATTTGAATACAGAACGAAGAAATTATATACATTTCGAAGTGTGCCGAAGAATTTTGACGATACTTCAACAAGTCCGTCTTCGTCAAACTTTGTAGGCGACCATGCAGGTGATGTCTGAAGAAGATACCATCTTGTGGCATCAGCACCGTATTTGTCCAGCATTTCGAACGGATTTACAGTGTTTCCAACGTGCTTGCTCATCTTCTTTCCGTCTTTGTCAAGAATGAGATCGTTGACAAGAACGTTTCTGTACGGAGCCTGACCCTTGATGAATACCGAAATTGCCATCAGAGAATAGAACCAGCCTCTAGTCTGGTCAATTCCTTCACAGATGAAATCAGCAGGGAAAAGCTTCTCGTCGAAAATATCACTGTTTTCGAACGGATAGTGCTGCTGAGCGAAAGGCATTGCTCCCGAGTCGAACCAGCAGTCCATAACTTCAGGAATTCTTGTCATTGTCTTTCCGCACTTAGGGCATCTGATGTGAACATCGTCAACATACGGTCTGTGAAGTTCTATGCTTTCGTCTATATCTTCTATTGCTCTTTCTGCAAGTTCCTTACGGGATCCTATGCAGTCAAGTTCCCCGCATTCACATCTCCATACAGGTATAGGCGTACCCCAGTATCTGTTTCTTGAGATAGCCCAGTCCTTAACATCTGCAATCCAGTTGCCGAATCTCTTTTCGCCCACATAGTCAGGATACCAGTTAACCTTGCTGTTTGCTTCAACAAGTTCGTCCTTGAGTCTGCTCATTTCGATGTACCAGCTTGGCTTAGCGTAGTAAACAAGCGGAGTGCCGCATCTCCAGCAGTGAGGATAGTTATGCTCAAGCTTGGCTTTTGCGAATATCTTGTTTTCACTTGCAAGCCATTTAATGATATCAACATCGAGGCCCTCTTCCATTACGAATCTGCCCTTCCAAGGAGTTTCGGTGTAGCATCCCCTGTCATCAACAGGCTGCAGTACAGGAAGATTGTATTTTCTTCCGCACTGATAGTCATCTTCACCGAAAGCAGGCGCTGTATGAACAATCCCTGTACCGTCTTCAACTGTAACATAGTCCATACATGTTACGAAGAATGCCTTCTTGTCCGCCTTTACAAACGGCATCAGCTGTTCATATTCAATGTACTCAAGGTCTCTGCCCTTCATTTCATCCAGGACTTCATACTTTCCTGCACCTAAAACCTTGTCCGCCAGTACCTTGCCCACATAGAATACGTTTCCCTCTTCATCACCTTCTGTCATCCTTACCTTGATGTAATCGATGTCAGGTCCGACTGTAAGTACTGTATTTGACGCAAGGGTCCACGGAGTGGTTGTCCATGCAAGGAAATATTCATCTGCATCTTTTCTCTTGAATTTGGCTGTGATTGTATTTACCTTGACATCCTTGTATCCCTGTGCCACTTCATGGGAAGCAAGCCCTGTTCCGCAGCGTGGACAGTAAGGAAGAATCTTGTGTCCTTCATATATCATGCCTGCCTTGAAGAATTCTTTGATAATCCACCATCCGGTTTCGATATAGTTGTTGTCGAGAGTGATGTACGGATTATCCATATCGCACATATATGCCATGCGGTCGCTCATATTCTCCCACATATCAAGATATGTGAATACAGATTCTCTGCACTTTTCATTGAATTCTCTGATTCCGTACTTTTCAATGTTTTCCTTGCCTTCAAAGCCAAGCTGTTTTTCAACTTCAATCTCAACAGGAAGCCCGTGTGTATCCCATCCTGCTTTTCTGTGAACCTGGAATCCCTGCATTGTCTTGTAACGGTTGACTGAATCCTTCAGTGTTCTTGCCATTACATGATGTATTCCCGGTTTTCCGTTTGCTGTCGGAGGTCCTTCATAGAAGTTAAATGCAGGCATTCCCTCTCTTGTGGAAACGCACTTGCCCAGAAGATCCTCTTCCTTCCATCTCTTAACCTGTTCCAGCTGAACTTCTGCTATAGGTTTTTCTGATAAATTCTTAAACATGTTTAACCCTTTCCTCTTATTACCTGTATTGGGGCATGTAAAAAGCCCCAATCCACAACATGTGAATTAGGGACGATTAATAACCGCGGTACCACCCTAGTTACACCTGCGGATGCAGATGTCTCTCTTTAAGTGTATATGGCTCGGGAGTGATCTTCAGCAGCCTTTTTGCCTCGCGGTTCTCAGCAAATACCGCGTTCTCTGTAAGGTTCCGAAGGAGCCTACTGGTTCCGTCACAGCCAATCTGAAATTACAGCCTATTTTACTAAAAAAACCTGCTTTCTGTCAAGTACTAAGCTGTCTTTTACCGTTCACTGTAAATATCCCTGCAACAACGAGTGCCAGCGCCGCCATGCAGCTTGCATCTATATCGGCATCCGGAAGAAATACAGCCGAAAGAATCACACCCATGACAGGAATTATGAACTTGAACACAGCTATTTTCGATATGTCATTGTACTTGAGAAGAACGCTCCATATAGTATATGCAGCAGATGATATAAACGCCATATACAGAAGAAGGATAATCCCTTTTGGTCCTGCACTATCAAGCCTTCCTCCAAGACATACGCCTGTGAGTACAAGGACAAGGCCGCCTGCCGCAAACTGATATCCCGAAAGCATGACCGGGTTTTCACCCTTTGCATATATCTTCATCATAAGCGATGAAAAAGCTGACGATACCGAAGACAGTATCAGCAGCCCGTCTCCGGCGGGATTGACTTCCAGAGTAAAGTCAGGCGTAATATTCATTATAAGGATTCCACCAAAACCAAGTATGCATCCTAATGTCTTTCGCAGTGTCATTCTGTCGGATGACATAAACAAAGCTCCTACTATCATGGTAAAAAAGCCTCCGCTTCCGGAAATTATCGATCCGTTTACAGCGCCTGTGTTTGCAAGCCCTGTATAGAAGAGGGCATACTGAAGTGATGTCTGAAGAAACGAGAGAACAATCACCTTCTTCCAGGCAGGTCCTGAAGGAAAGATTATTTTTCTTTCAAAAACAGATGCATATGCAATGACCATCAGGCCTGCTGCAAAAAACCTTATTCCCGCAAACAGTATCTGTGATGCAAAATCATCCGGCCCTATATCAAACATCCTGTATCCTGTTTTTATGCATGGAAATGCGCTTCCCCACAATGTGCATGCCGCAAAGCATGCCAGAATCACAAACCATGTTCTGCTGAATGTCTCTTTTCTCAATTGATTCTCCTCAAAGAAAAAACCTGCAAAAATGCAGGTATGTGTACTAGTCGTTTTAATGCTGCTTATTTATCTCTTAAAAGAGGTTATCTTTATCTGAACAGTCTCTTCAGAAAATTTCTTTCCTGTGATCTGGTCTCACTGATAATATCATAGAAATATTCAAAAGTGTTCATATATATCACCGTTCTTTCTGTTTCCGTTTCTTGTATATTTCCGTTTCTGTGTCCTAGTACATTATTATTATATCCACTCCTGATAAAACCGTCTACTGTTCAGACGAAGAAAACGCATATTTTGACAAAAAAATCACAATATTAACATATTCTTCACGTTATCCCGTTTTTCAGTAACAGGTATATAGCAAAATAGTACAAAAAATACAGCTCTATCACTGAGTTTTCTGAATATTCCTTACAAGTTTGTTCTGATAAATTATTAACAATATTTTCGCAATTCTGCGAAAAAACGTCACAGTTGCAGCAGTACTCCTGCAATTCCCGCCGCTATTATATATATAATCGGATGCTTTTTTGTCAGCTTCATCGCAATGAAAAGCACCGCTGCCAAAGCTGCTGCAATCCAGTTTATCATTGAAACGCAAACAGCAGTCTCTTCAAGAATAAATGCCGTCTTCGCAACCGAAATCCCGGCACTGAATATCAGAGCAGCAGAAGCAGCCTTGAGTCCATACATGGCCCACTCAACGTATCTGCTGTCTTTAAACCTTTCCAGTATGCGATAGACGATAATGATTGTAATCACTGAAGGCGTCACAAGGCCCGCAACGGCAACAAAGCATCCGGGAACTCCTCCCGTTACAAATCCGGTATATGTTGCCATATTGACACCCATAGGTCCGGGAGTCGATTCCGAAACAGCTATAAGATGCGACAGATCCTCTACAGTAAACCATCCTGTTTTCTCCTGCATTTCATAAAGAAACGGCAGCGTAGCAAGACCGCCCCCTACGGAAAACAGCCCTGTCTTGAAAAACTCAAGAAAAAGTCTCAGATACAGCATCACTTGTCTCCCTTCCTGAGTGCGGCAGCTTTCTTAACAGCAATGCCTGCTATACCGGCAGAAACCACAAGAAGCGCTGCCGGGACATTAGTGATAAGCGCTGCCAGAAAAACAGCCAGTGCAAGCATCCATGCCCATATATCTTTCAGTGACTTCTTTGCCAGCTTTATGACCGTATCGAGCACCAGAACACATACACATACAGTTATCCCCGCAAGCGCATGCTGTACCCATTCGATATCCGAAAAATTCTTAATTGCGGCTGCTATAACCATGATAATAAGTATGGATGGCATGACCATTCCAAAAGTTGCGACTACAGCTCCTGCAATTCCTTTTTTTCTGTATCCGATAAAGGTTGCAACATTTACAGCAATTATTCCAGGCGTACACTGTCCGATTGCATAATAGTCCATCAGTTCCTCTTCAGTCGCCCATTTTTTCTTTTCCACAACATCCCTTTGCAGTATCGGCAGCATCGCATATCCTCCCCCGAAGGTGAATCCTCCTATTCTGGCAAAGGTAAGAAACAAGTCAAGAAACTCTTTCATGTTTTACTCCAAACATTTACGCAGCCTGAGGCTGCGCAAAACTATTTTTCCATTGCAAGTTCAATTATTCTGTCCAGCAGGTCAGAATAAGGAAGTCCGGATGCCTGCCACATTGCAGGATACATCGAAATCGATGTGAATCCCGGAAGAGTGTTCAGCTCATTCAGGATTACCCTGCCGTCTTCAGTGAGGAAAAAATCAATTCTTGAATATCCTCTGCAGCCCATAGCGCGAAATACTGCCTTTGCAGTCTCCCTGATTTTATCTTCAAGCTCGGAAGAAATATCATCAACCATCACCGTCTCAGACCCTATATCCGCATATTTGGCCTCATAGTCATAAAACTCGTTGGCCGCAAGCACCTCTCCTATTTTTGCAACCTCAAGATTATCATTTCCAAGCACAGCTGTCTCTATTTCTCTTCCTTTAATCGTCTCTTCAACGAGAATCCTGCTGTCATATACTGCAGCGGACCTTAGACCCCGTGCCAGTTCCTCTCTGTCATGGGCCTTGGAGATTCCAACCGAAGAACCCTCGTTGGCCGGTTTAATGAAGAAAGGATATTTTCCGCCGAAGTGCGTTTCAACCCTGTCACACGCATCATCTATGTTTTCCTCAACTTCTCTTCTCGTTACGAGTTCAAAATCAGCCTGATCGATTCCCGCCTTCGCCGCTATAAGCTTTGTTACTGACTTGTCCATACTGCATGCGGATGAAGTAACCCCCGGACCTGTATACGGAATTCCCGAAAGCTCAAGAAGTCCCTGAAGCACTCCGTCTTCACAGTTCCTGCCATGAACTCCGAGAAATACACAGTCAATCGGAATTACACCGTCCTTTGTAACAAGCCCTCTGCTGTTCCTGTCAGGTGAAATAAAAGCCGGAATGTTACTTTCTTTTGTTTCCCAGCTTCCGTCCTTCATCTCTTCAGGAGATGCTTCTGTCAGGAACCACCTTCCGTCCTTTGTCATTCCCACCTTGTATATCTCATATTTTTCTTTGTTCAGATTCTCATATATTGCAGCGGATGAAACTCTTGAAACCTCATGCTCAGATGACATTCCGCCAAAAAGCAATGCTATATTAAGTTTAGACATATTAACCACCTCACAAAATATTACGATACAATCATACCACAAAACCGGTTCAGTGAAAACTGTCATATACTCCCGGACATATCTCCGGACATAAAATACAGGTACATGACCATCTGTCATATACCTGTACGAACAGCTTTTTCTGTACTAGAACACAAGTCCTGAGAAGAACAGAAGTGTGTCTATCAGGAATACCGGAACAAGGCAGCCCAGCGACCATGCCATATATCCGAAGAATGACGGCATTCTGATACCATTTTCCTCTGCAACCGACTTTACCATGAAGTTCGGTGCATTTCCTATATATGTGTTTGCTCCCATGAATACCGCACCGCATGAAATTGCCAGAAGCATTCTTGCAGGGATTGCAACAGTACCGATAAGAGTTGTTGTCGCCTTAAGCGACAGCGCTGTCTCAAAGAATACAAGATATGTAGGTGTGTTATCAAGGAAGGAAGACAGCAGACCTGTCATCCAGAACATCTGCCAGTTCTCAGTGATTCCAAGCTCTGAGCCTCTTGCCGAAAGAATGAGAAGCGCAGGAATCATTGTTATAAATATTCCTATGAACAGCACTGCAACTTCTTCAATTGCTCCCCAGGAGAAATTGTTGTCGATTCTTGTCTGCTTCTTTGTTGTCCTGAATGAAAGAAATGCGGCAAGAAGTATGATTGCCATCTCAACAATTGTTGCAAAGCTGCATTTTACTTCGCCTTCAATTGCAATTCCTCTGTTGAACACTTCCGCAAAATTACCCAGTGTTCCGCTTAATATTACTGCCCCGACAATACATGCAATAAAAATGAAGTTGTGGGCGCCTTCAATACGAATCGGATCTTTAGTGTCCGAAATCGGCGGCTGGCACCCTTCAGCAATATCCTTCCTGTATGCACGCGTCTCAAATACAAGATAAAGTGCTATGAGAATTACGAGATTGATTGCGAATACCGGCGTAAGATGGAACGACCATGCAAACGGAACACCATGTGTGAATCCCATGAACAGCGGCGGGTCTCCCACAGGTGTAAGACATCCTCCGATATTCGAAACAAGAAAGATAAAGAATACTATAGAATGAACCTTTCTCTTTCGCCAGCTGTTGGCCCTGATCATAGGACGTATCAGAAGCATCGAGGCTCCTGTTGTTCCGACCCAGCTTGCAATCAGCGCACCAATAAGCAGAATTCCCACATTAACCTTAGGGGTTCCCGCAAGACTGCCTTTGACGCATATGTTTCCTGATACACAGAACAGTCCGAACAGTAATACAATAAATGATATGTAATCCCCAAGAATTATTTCACCAAGATGGGCAGCTGCCGTACCCGCACCGTACTTGATACCGAACGGAACAAGAAAAAGCAGTGACCATAATATAACCGCATAACCTCTGTTCTTTTCCCACCATTCATTGTTGATCAGTGGACAGATTGCTATCGACAGAAGCATTCCTGCAAATGGAAGACAGAAAAACAGTGATAGTGATTCGCCTAAATTTTCCATATTAACTACTCCTCTCTTTAATGAATTACTTATCATTGTACCACAAACTCAGGAAATCTTGTCGCATTTTCATATCTATTTTCATTTTAACAACATACATTTACCGTTCGCTTAAATCATCATGCCCGTTTCATCTGCCTCTGTCCATATTAATGCATCTGTTTTAAGCAAAAAAATATTATTTGAAACTAATTGCAGATATAATATATCTAACAGGTGGAGGTAAAAGATGAGAGATAACAAAAAAGACAGCGCTGTCAGAGAGCTGGTGAGCAATAACTACACAAAGTATTACAAACTGGCTTATTCATACGTAAAAAACGATCAGGATGCAATGGACGTGTTGCAGGAATCAGTATACAAAGCTATACTCAAATCTGCTCAGATAAGGGATTTACAATATGCAGACACATGGATTTGCAGAATAATAATCAATGAGGCAATGAATTACTTCAGAAAGAAAAACGATTATATCAGTCTTGATGAATGCATTACCTGCGCAGTATCGTCCGGTACTGGGGATATGGATCTTGACCGTGCTCTTAAATCTGTCAAAAAGAAAGACAGAGATATTATACGCATGAAATACGAAGAAGGGTATACCATCAAGGAAATCGCAGAAAAAATCAACGAAAACGAAAACACTGTCAAAAGCAGGCTCTACAGAAGCCTTGCCAGGATTAAGGAGGTTTATTAATGAATAACCATGATAATAATTACGATAATATTACTGTTCCTGAAAACACCGAGAAACTTCTCATGGATTCAATGGACATGGCAGTCCGCAGAAAAAAACAGATAAAACGAAGAAGAACTGTATCGTGCTTAGCCGCAGCGCTTGCAGTTGTGATAGCTGTTCCCAACCTTTCACCTACCGCCGCACGGGCAATGGAGTCTGTTCCTGTTCTGGGAAATCTGTTCAGCATACTTACAGTAAGGGACTATCAGGATGAAAGCGACAGGTACAATGCAGATGTCAAGATACCTTACATCAGCGCGTCCGACGAGATTTCGCAGGAGGAAGCTGACAAAATCAACGCCGAAATCGAAGCAACATGCACCCGCCTTATAGACGAATACGAGACAAACAAGAAGGAACTTGCAGGAGAAGGCTACGAAGACCTTGTCATCAAGAGCGAAATAGCATCTGACTCAAAGGATTTCTTCACTCTCAAACTGATTCTTTACACAGGAGCAGGAAGCGGATATCAGCAGGATGACTACTACACAATAGACAAGAAGACAGGAAAGCAGGTATTACTTGGAGATATTCTCTCAGGGAACTACATCGATACAATAAACAGCGAGATAATAAGGCAGATGAAAGAACAGATGAAATCTGACAGCAGCGCTGTATACTTTATCGGACCTGATATGGACGGATTTGTTTCAATCTCATCTGATCAGGATTTCTACTTCGACAAAGACGGCAATCTCGTAATATGCTTTGACGAATACGAAGTTGCTCCGGGTTCAATGGGATGTGTCTCCTTCACAATAGACAGGAATATGCTTGATATGAACATCAGAAAGTAACATAATATCATGAGAAACAGGCAGCCGTAACGGCCGCCTGTTTCAGTCTACAGCAAAATATATACTAATGTACATCAAGAGCTCTTTCCCGCAGTTCAAGTTCATACGGATCGTCTGTTTCATCCAGAACAATGCCGTGAACCCTCTTTTTCCTGGTATCCGGTTCTACACACACGAATGTGATGAACCCTTCAACATTCTGTACACCTTCTATCTCGCATACAGCCTTGACATGAACCATCAGACTTGTAGTTCCGGTCTTGACGATACGTCCCATAATTGTTACTATATCTCCCTTTTGGACCGGCCTTCTGAATGTAAACCCATGGATATTAACACAAAGCACATCCTGCGGTCTGCCATGCTCTGCAGAAGCTGTGATGAAGCCGGCTTCAACCAGCCATTCCGCCGCTCTGCCTGCAAACAGCGTTCCATGATGATTGAGATCTTCTGATTTAACAAGATGTGATATTCTATATTCTTTCATAATGCACCCCCCTAAAATGCAAACAAACCCGATTGATGCGATTTTATATCAATCAGGTTTGAAAAACAACAGTATCTGACAATATACACTGTATACATTATCTGCCCAGTGTGGCAACTATGACCGCCTTGATGGAATGCATTCTGTTTTCAGCCTCATCAAATACCTTTGAATGCTCCGAACGGAAGACTTCATCTTCAACTTCTCTGATATCATATCCCATTTCAATCTGCTCTTTTGCCATCTTTGTCTCAAAATCGTGGAATGAAGGGAGACAGTGAAGAAAGATCACATCATCATTTTCGGTCGATTTCATCATTTCCTCTGTAATCCTGTAAGGTGTCAGAAGTTTTACTCTTTCGGGTATCTGCGCTTCTTCGCCCATTGAAGCCCATATATCAGTATATATTACATCTGCACCTTTAAGGCATGAAGAATCTGAAGTCACTTCAATCTCAGCTCCGGTTTCGGCAGCGGTCTTTGCTACTTTTTCCATTACATCCCTGTCAACCTGACTGCACAGTTCCTCCGGTCCATATGCGGCAAATCTCATTCCCATCTTTGCGCAGCCGTACATCCATGCATATGACATATTGTTTCTCACATCCCCGACAAACACAACTTTAACATCAGAAAGCGGCTTTCTGATGTGTTCCTCTATCGTCATCATATCAGCAAGAATCTGTGTCGGATGGTCATCATCTGTAAGGGCATTCCATACAGGTACGCCCGAAAACTCCGCAAGATCCTCGACAGTTTTCTGTGAATACCCTCTGAATACTATTCCGTCATAAAGCCTTCCGAGCACTTTTGCCGAGTCCTCTATGGATTCTTTCTTGCCCACCTGTGAATTGTCAAGATAAATCGCGTGTCCGCCTTCATCGAGCATAGCTATTTCAAAGCTGCTTCTCGTTCTTGTGGATGTCTTTTCAAATATCATGCATACATTCCTGCCTGCAAGACTTGTTCCTGCTGTGCCGGATTTTTTCTTTGCCTTAAGTTCATGTCCAAGGTCAAGCAGATACCTTATCTCCTCTGAGCTGAAATCCATCAGTGTAAGAAAACTTCTTCCCTTTAAATTTACACTCATATTTCTTTTCCTTCTTTCTTTTTTATTCCATGGAACTGGTAATAGCATACTTCAAGCCTGCCGTTATACAGCTTGCGCCTTCTGTCAGCTTTTCTGCCCATGGCTTTCTTTTCTATGTTCTTATCCGTGGTAATGACAAACAGCGACCAGTCAGAATGCTTCGCGAAGAAATCTCTGTACTTGTCATATATCGCCTCTATCTGTCCTCTGTCACCTATACGTTCACCATAAGGAGGATTAGATACTATAATTCCGCGCTCTTCAGAAGATTCAAATGATGCGATATCTCTGACACTGAATTCAATGCAGTCATCGACGCCGGCTTCTGCAGCATTTTCCATTGCTGCTCTGACAGCCCGCCTGTCAATATCCGATGCCATAATCCTGATGTCCGCATCATAGTCTATTGCAGCAAAAGCGTTTCTCCGTTCTTCCTTCCAGACTGCCTTCTCTATGAAATCCCACTCTTCTGATGCAAATTTCCTGTTAAGTCCCGGCGCTATATTTCTCCCAATCATGGCAGCCTCAATCGGAATTGTTCCCGACCCGCAGCACGGATCAGCAAGAAGCCTTCCCTCCTTCCAGAAACTCAGTTTCACCATCGCCGCCGCAAGAGTTTCCTTAATAGGTGCCGTCACATCAGAAGTTCTGTATCCTCTCTTGTGCAGACCTGTACCCGATGTGTCAATCGTCAGTGTGACATTGTCCTTGAGGTTTGTCACCTTTACCGTATATTCCGCGCCGGTCTCTTCGAATATATCCACACAGTAAAACTCGGACAGTCTTTCTACAATCGCCTTCTTTACTATACTCTGACATGCAGGAACGCTGTGAAGCTTTGATTTTACCGAAGTGCCTGTTACAGTGAACTTCCCGTCTACTGGAATGAAATCCTCCCATGGAATTGCCTTTGTCTGCTGAAACAGCTCCTCAAACTCGAGTGCTCTGAATTCCCCCATCTTCAGGAGAACCCTGTCTGCACACCTAAGCCACAGGTTGGAGCGCACAATCGCCCTCTCATCCCCAAGATAAGTTATCTTTGCATCTTCAGATTTTAATATCTGGTAGCCAAGACTCTCTATTTCGCGTTTTACAACAGCCTCAAGTCCAAATGTGGCTGTAGCTATCAGTTCAAGTTTCATATTGGTCCTTTATCTTAAAAAGCCCTCCTCGGAGGGCCTAAATTCTATATATATGTTTTTCTCTTGTTAAGTGATGTGTTCTCAAGCGCATCCATATTGTTCAGAGCTTCGCCTGTTCCCTTTGCAACACATTCCTTAGGATTGTCCGCAATTCTTACCTCAATACCTACAGAATCCCTGATTCTCTGGTCTATTCCTGTAAGAAGCGCCCCTCCGCCTGTAATTGTTATTCCGTTTGTGGAAATATCTGCAGCAAGTTCAGGAGGAGTCTGCTCAAGAGCCTGCCGTACAGCCTGGACAATGGCGTCCACCTGCTCAGCGATCGCCTTGCGAACCTCTTCGGAGGTAATGATGATGGTCTGTGGGATACCCGTGACAAGATCTCG
>JAEDDI010000033.1 GCA_016293805.1 Bacillota bacterium
ACATGATCAATGTATCAAAGGTTGCTAAGTTATTAGACGTAGAACCTGTTGATGCAGAAGCTCTTTTCGCTGACTAATTCAAACTCTGAAGTATAAGGCTCTCCGCTTTGCGGAGAGTCTTTTTACGTTGTGCTTTACATTTTGCTAAATTGAAATTAGTGTCAGAAAGTGATATAGTATTAAGCAGGAATATTAAATCACTTTAAAGCACTAAAACAATTTGCATAGACAGAAAGGACAGTGTAGATGAGAAATATTAAGAAACTGATCAGTATAATGCTCGTGTTTATGGTGGTTATGATGGGATTTCCAATGATGAGTTTCGCCTCAAATGAAGTCAATAGCGCAGATGGAAACTGGAAATACCTCCCGGATTACAACAATAATACATGTACGATAATCGGATACTATGGAACTGATGCAGATGTTGACATTCCGTCTAAAGTGGATCAACTCAAGGTTACAAAGCTTGATTTGGGATATCAGGTGGCAGCACCGCACAACAGATGGAATAAGAATGAGAATGTCATCAGCATTACAATACCGTCGACAGTAACAGCGGTTGGTAACTGGTGTTTTGCAGAACTGCCGAATCTGAAGAAGATAACAATACCTTCTTCTGTTAAAGAATTCGGCGAAGAACTTTTCAAGTACTGCACTTCTCTTGAGGAGTTTACAGTTCCTGCCAAAATGACAGTGATTCCTCCGGAAATTTTTAGAGGATGCACTTCGCTTTCGAAAGTTACACTTCATTCCAAGGTGACAGAAATAGGATACAACGCATTTGAAGACTGTACTTCTCTTAAGAATATCAAACTGCCTTCGGGACTTAAGGTACTTGGCGGACAGTGTTTCATTAGAACCGGTCTTGAAAGTGTTTCGATACCGAATACTGTATCGGATATGGGTTCCGGAGTATTTGAGAGCTGCAGCAGTCTTACTTCTGTTAAGCTTACTGCAAATACAGCTGTAAATGAACTGCCGTATAATACATTCAGCGGATGTACAAATCTCAGGACTGTTACAATTCCATCAAACATGAAGTCGATGTTTTCAGGATTTTCTGATTGTCCTAACCTTACAACAGTGATAATACGAAATGACAGCTTTAAGATTTTAGGAGGTTTTGAGCAGACTGCACTGCTTACATTATATTCCTCATCCAAAGCTTCTAACGTCAGAGAATACTGCACAAAGAAGGGAATACGCTGGAAAGCGCTTGATCCTCCTGCATGGTCATCAAAGAAAAGAACTGTAACAACTGCAACTCTTAAGTGGAAGTCTGTGCAGGATGCGGCAGGATACAAAGTCTACAAGAAGACAGGAACAGGTTCATACAAATATGTGAAAACAGTTACCGGCACAAGCTATAAGGCGACAGGTCTTAAGAGAGGCACAACATACAGATTCTATGTGACAACCCTTAAGAAGGATGCCCTCGGCAACCTTATAGAAAGCAAGGGATCAACAGTTTACAAGACTTATCTTAAGAAACTGTAGAACATGAGGTAAAATGACCCGCAGACCGCCTGATTTGACGGCCGGCGGGTTTTGTTATGTTTGTATATTGCATGAATAGGTGATATAATTTGATTTTAGCTACTAATATTTGAACAGAAGGGAGAAGAAATGGCACTTATTGAACTTGTTGATCTCCGCAAGTCGTATGATGGAGAGGTTGTGCTTGATGAATTCAGTCTCAGCATACGGGAGAATGAGTTTATCACTTTGCTTGGTCCTTCAGGCTGTGGAAAGACCACAACGCTGAGGATTCTCGGGGGCTTTACAGTACCTGATTCGGGGAAAGTACTTTTCCAGGGTGAGGATATTACAAATCTTGCACCCAATAAGAGAAATATTAACACTGTATTTCAGAAGTATGCTCTGTTTCCGCACATGAATATAGCGGAAAATATCGCATTCGGACTTAAAATCAGCGGTAAGAGCCAGAGCTACATCAATGATAAGATCAAGTATGCGCTGGCGCTTGTTAATCTGAAGGGTTATGAGCAGCGGTCAATTGATTCTCTTTCCGGCGGTCAGCAGCAGAGAATAGCGATTGCCAGGGCGATAGTAAATGAACCCAAGGTGCTTCTTCTGGATGAGCCTCTTGGAGCTCTGGACCTTAAGCTCAGGCAGGAGATGCAGTACGAACTGATGAGACTCAAGAATGAGCTTGGTATAACATTTCTTTATGTGACTCATGATCAGGAAGAGGCTCTCACTATGTCCGATAAAGTAGTGGTAATGAACCGCGGATATATTCAGCAGGTGGGAACTCCTGAACAGATATACAACGAACCGGAAAACGCTTTCGTAGCCGATTTTATAGGTGATTCCAATATTGCAGACGGAATAATGCTCGAAGATTACTATGTTGAGATATGCGGCAGAGTATTTAAATGTATTGATGCGGGCTTTGGTAAAAACAGACCTGTTGACGTTGTAATACGGCCGGAGGATATAGTGATAGGCAGACCGGGCGAGGGAATACTCGATGGAGTGGTTACTTCGACAGTATTCATCGGTATGCACTATGAAATGTGCATCGAGGCAGGCGGATTTGAGTGGGTTGCGCAGAATACAGTCAGACATCCTGAGGGAGAGCATGTATCTATCAGTGTGATTCCTGATAACATACAGATAATGAATAAGCCTCAGTCTGAAGATGAAGAAGCTATTTCACTTGAGGAAGTACTCGGTGAGGAAGGAGAGCAGGGCTGATGAAAAAGCTTTATTCTGCACCTTTCATTGCCTTTATTCTTATCGGGACAATTATTCCGACATGTGTTGTTGCGTATTATGGATTCACTTCAAGAGACGGTGGATTTACTTTCGATAATATTGCTGCAATAGCGACTGCAGAACATGCGAAGGCTCTTTGCCTTTCTCTGCTTCTGTCGTTTGCCGCAACACTTATCTGCTTTATGATAGCATTTCCTCTTGGAGTTATCCTCAGGAATTCAAAACTTGGACAGAAAAGATTCATTATATTCCTGTTCATACTTCCTATGTGGATGAATTTCGTGCTTCGCACAATGGCATGGCAGGTGCTGCTGGAAAAACACGGAGTTATAAATATGATGCTGGAGAGTATCGGCCTTCCCGGACTTTCGATTATAAACACGCCGGCAGCTGTAATACTTGGTATGGTTTATGATTATCTTCCTTTTATGGTGCTGCCTATATATAACTCGCTTTCAAGAATCGATGAATCTGTCATAGAAGCTGCATATGATCTGGGTGCAGATAAAAGTCTTGTGCTCCGAAAGATTATGCTCCCTCTTTCAGTTCCGGGAATAGTAAGCGGAATAACTATGGTTTTCGTTCCGTCGCTTACAACATTTGCGATTTCAAACATGCTGGGCGGAGGCAAGGTAAACCTTATTGGAAATATAATAGAACAGGAATTTACAACAAGTTCCAACTGGAATCTGGGTTCGGGACTCAGTCTCATAATGATGGTTTTCATCGTGTTATCGATGGCTCTCATCAGCAGGTTCGACAAGAACGGGGAGGGTAATCTGTTATGAAAAATAGAAGATTCCTTTCAGGACTTTACCTTGTCCTTGTGGCGCTGTTCCTTTACCTTCCAATTGGAACGCTTATGGTGCTGTCGTTTAACAGCGGGAAGTCCATGTCGTCATGGCAGGGATTTTCACTGAAGTGGTATCAGGAGATGTTCTCCAATCAGGAGATAATGCATGCTCTTGGCAACACATTTACAATCGCGCTCTGGTCGGCTTCAATTGCGACTGTAATAGGAGTGCTTGCGTGTATCGCACTGAACAGAATGAACGAAAGAAAGAGAAGCTTTTTCCTGGGGCTTAACAATATTCCGATGCTTAATGCGGATATTGTTACAGGTATATCGATTATGATGATGTTTATCATGTTCGGCATAAGTCTCAATTACGGAACAGTGCTCTTTTCGCATATAACATTCTGCATTCCGTATGTGATACTGTCGGTAATGCCCAAATTCAGGCAGCTTCAGAACATGACATATGAGGCAGCGCTTGACCTTGGAGCAACTCCGGTGTATGCATTCTTCAAGATTGTTCTTCCGGATCTGATGCCGGGAATACTGTCCGGCTTCATGCTGAGCTTCACAATGTCGGTTGATGATTTTGTAATCACACACTTTACAAGAGGAGCAGGGATTGATACCCTGTCAACTCTCATATACAGCCAGCTGAAGGTCGGTGTAAGACCGACGATGTATGCTATTTCGACAGTAATATTCATAATTGTGCTTCTTATTCTTGTTGTTTCAAATGTACTGACATCAGATAAGGTGAAAAAGAAAAAGAAGGATGATTACAAGGTGAGTGCGAGATTTACAGGCAAAAGACTGTTTGCATCAACAGCTGTGTTTGTAATTCTCATGGGACTGTGTGTATATTATACGGTTTCTGTCGGAAAGACAGATTCGGGAAGCAGTACTGTATATGTGTACAATTTCGGCGACTATATCGATCCGGATCTTGTGTCGGAATTTGAAGAGGAGACAGGATACAGTGTCGTAATGGATTATTTCGATACGAACGAGGAGATGTATCCGGTTATAAAGAACAAAACAGCGGACTATGATGTGATATGTGCCTCGGATTACATGATAGAGAAGATGATAGGCGAGAACCTTCTTGAGCCGATTGATTTCAGAAATGTTCCGAATGCGGAGTATCTGACATCGGGAATTCGTTCTGTCGTTGAAGATTTCGATCCGGGCATGAAATACTGTATTCCTCACACCTGGGGCACATATGGTATTGCATACAATAAAAGTCTCATAGATGATGAGACTCTCAGACTGATGGAATCGGGCGAAATCAGCTGGAAGATTCTGTGGGACAAAAAATACGAAGGTCAGATTGTAATGACGAACTCCCTAAGAGAAGCATATATGGTGGCAGCTGAGATACTTGGATATTCAATCAATACAACAGATGAAAAACAGGTTTCAGAGATGACCGATCTCCTTATAGAGCAGAAACCGCTTGTATATGCATATGCAAACGACAACTGCAGAGACCTGATGATAGGAGGATCAGCAGCTCTGGGAGTGATTACTTCAGGCGATGTTCTTTATGCAAGAGATGCAAACAGTGATATAGGATATGCAGTTCCTGTTGAGGGAACTGAGGTATGGACAGACTGCTGGGCAGTTCCCGCATCGGTGGGGAACAGAGAAGGCGCCTATGCATGGCTTGATTTTCTTCTGTCGGAGGAAGCGGCAGAGAAGAATTTTGAATATATTCAGTATGCTATACCAAATACACAGCTGCCTGATTTTTCAGGTGACCCTGTGCTCAGTCCTTCTGAATCTGTTCTTGCAAAATGCGAAACACTTAAAAACCTCGGAACAGAAGGCGACGACCTTTACTCCAGATACTGGAAGAAGGCGAAAGATAATAAATAGTCCGGTTTACCTTTAGGTCTGAAAGTAGTATAATATTGTCTATGAAAAAGCATAATAGACTGATGAAAAGAATAATAGGGATATCGGTTTGCATGATGATGCTGATTCTGAGCGGATGTTCGACATTTGACAGTTTCAATCAGGAATTTGTCGATAAGAGTGATAATGCTTCAGAGGTGGTCAGTATTGGAGTGTTCGAGCCTCTTACAGGTTCTGACAAAACCGGCGCCGAGAGTGAAATCAGAGGAATAGAGCTTGCTCACAGCATGTATCCCACAATTGACGGCAAGAAGGTTGAGCTGATATATGCGGATAACAGATCGGATATTAATGTGGCGGAAACAGCAATCACTGACCTGATAGAACAGCGGCCGAAGCTGATACTGGGAAGCTACGGGGATACAAATTCACTTGTTGCATCTGAATACATAGACAGAGCGCAGATTCCAAGCATTGCGGTCACAAATACGAATCCGCTCATAACAAGCACAAGTGATTATTATTTCCGGATATGTTTTGTTGATACGTACCAGGGAACTGCATTTGCAAAATATGTATATTATGCAAAGAAAGCCGAAAAGGCGGCGGTTATGGTGGATCAGTCCAGTGAACAGTATGCGGCGATAGCTCAGAAATTTGTCTCTGTATTTACCGCACTAAGTGACAGCGATGAGTTTGCCGCTGAAACGGTTACGTTCGAAAGCGGTGGAAAAGACTATTCAGAAGAACTGGAGAAGATAAGAAAGCTTGATGTAAAATATGTATTTCTTCCCGCATCCCAGGAAGATGCCGAGGTCATCGTAAGTCAGGCATATGCCAAGAAACTTGATGTCGAGTTTCTCGGAGTTGATTCATGGAATCCGGATGAACTTGTCAGCAGCATCGGAAGCGTTGCAGCATCAAGAGTCTCGCTGGTGAAAGTTTCGGACATAGAACTTGCTTATTCAGATAGTACACAGGTGCAGGATTTTCTCGAATGCTATGCAAGTATGTACGGCGATGCACAGGCTCCCGACAGTGCGGTAGCTCTCGGGTTTGACGCATATATGCTGGCCATTAAGGCAATCGGCGAGGCCGGCAGTGATTCTTCGGGAACGGAAATAAAGGATGCAGTTCTGGCACAGAAGGATTTTCAGGGTGTATCGGGGACATTTTCGTTTGACAAGAGTGGTAATCCACAGAAATCAGTCACAATATATACCATTAATCCATATACGGGGGAGAGTGTTCCGTCGTGGATAATAGAGACCGATGGACAGGTAACAAGAGTTGAGAATTAAAATTTAAATATTAAAGAGAGGTAACAAAATGGAAAACAAGATTAAAGATGCGCTTGAGCAGATCAGACCGTTTCTTCAGAGAGACGGTGGAGACATAGAATACGTAGACTATACTGACGACAATGTTGTTAAAGTCAGACTGCAGGGTCACTGCGCAGGATGTCCCGGTGCAAGAATGACACTCAGCGGTGTGGTTGAAAGAATTCTCAAGGAAAGCTATCCTGAGATTGACAGAGTAGAAGCTGTAGATTAAAGAATGACGTATTACTGCCCGGACGGGCAGTAATATTAATTTGCGGAGGAAGCAATGATTGATAAGGTGTTTGAATATATCAGAGCGAATAAAGATATTCTCATCAATGAGCTGTGCGGTCTTATCAGGATACCAAGCGAGAAGGGTGAAAGAACAGAAAGCTGCCCATTTGGCGAAGAAGTGGACAGAGCGTACTCATATATGCTGGGACTTGCAGAAAAAGACGGATTTTCCGTATTTGATGCCGACAGATACGGCGGACATATTGAATTTCGCGGCAGAGGCGGCGAAGTCATGGGTATTGCAGGGCATCTTGATGTGGTTCCGGCAGGAAACGGATGGGATCATGACCCGTATGGAGCTGAAATAGATGACGGCAGGATATTCGGAAGAGGAACAACAGATGACAAGGGCCCTGTAATGGCATCATATTTTGCGATGAGAGCCCTTAAGGAATGCGGATTTGAGCCTGAGAAAACGGTAAGACTTATACTGGGCCTTGATGAAGAGACCGACTGGTACGGAATGGATTACTATCTTTCAATGACTGAAAGACCTGATTTTGGATTCACTCCCGATGGGAATTTTCCGGCAATTCAGGGAGAAAAGGGAATAATGGTCTTTGATATTGCACAGAAATTCGGAAGAGGTCCGGGGGACGGACTCAGACTTCGTCAGGTAAAGGGAGGGAATGCTGCAAACATGGTTCCCGATCATGCAAAGGCGCTTGTACTTGGAAGCAGAGAAGACTATGAGAAAATAAAGGAGAGGGCGGCTCTGTTCCGAAAGGAGACGGGATATGATATTGCTGTTCGACAGGCAGGCAAAAGTCTTGAAATAAAAGCAGCGGGAAAATCTGCACACGGGGCAAATCCGGATGCGGGATTAAATGCTGTATCTGTTCTGATGGCATTTCTCGGAACGATTGTCTTTGCAAATGACGATGTCAATTCTTTTGTTGAATTCTATAACAATCATATCGGATTCGAAACTGACGGTACCGGAATGGGATGCGGATTTGAAGATGCTCCTTCCGGGAAACTGGTATTCAATGCGGGAGTTGTGGAAATCAGTGAGAAAGCTGCTGCTCTTACGTGTAATGTAAGATATCCTGTAACATTAAAAGCTGAGGATGTATATGAGGGAATGAGTCCTCTGCTTGCGGAGCACAATATGGGCGTTATAAAAAAGTCGCATCAGTATCCGATTTATCTGACATCCGACGATACTCTCCTTAAGACACTTGTCAGAGTTTATAGAGAAAGAACAGGTGACATGGAATCTGTTCCTCTTGTTATAGGCGGCGGCACGTATTCAAGGGCGTTTGACAATATGATTGCGTATGGTGCAGAGTTTCCGGGAGATGAGGAACTGATGCATCAGAAGAATGAGTATATAGAAACAGAACGTCTTGTAAAGCTGGCTGAAATATACGCACAGGCTATATACGAACTTGCTAAATAAGAAATACTGCTGAAAAACACAGCTTATCCGGGCTGTGTTCTTCTATTATAATGACACATCCCGCTATAATTATGATGTAGTATGATGTATTACGTACTGATATACTGTAGTTGATAAGGGGGATTAAAATAAATGAAAATAGTTGTCATTCATGGACAGAATCATAAGGGAAGCACATACATGGTGTCTTCGATGCTTGCTGAAAAAGTGATTTCAAAATCAGGAGGAGATGTAAAAGAGTTCTTTCTGCCATCTGATTTCTCAGCTCCGTGCACAGGATGCTTTTCGTGTTTTAAGGGGGAAATAACAGACTGTCCTCATTACAGCAGTCTTCAGCCTGCAGCAGACGCCATGCTGGAAGCAGACCTGATAATCCTTGACAGCCCGGTGTACGTATATCATGCGACCGGACAGATGATGAGTTTTCTTGATCACTTTGGAACATGGTGGATTGTTCACAGACCGAAAGAAGCCATGTGCAGCAAGCAGGCGGTTGCGATATCGACAGCGGCAGGCGGTGGAATGAAAAGAACATGCAGGGATATGGCTGACAGTCTTAAGATGTGGGGAATACGTAAGGTGTACAGCCTCGGATTTGGTGTGCAGGCTGCATCTCCTGATGATATTCCCAAAAGGATACTTGACAGAATAGACAGGAAGACAGATAAAACCGCAGAGAGGATATGCAGCGGTGCGAACAGGAAAGGGATGAATTTAAGGGCGAGAAAATGGTTTGCTGTCATGAGGATGGCTCATAAGCATTTTGAACCTGCAGAACCTGATTATTCATACTGGGAGAACAGGGGCTGGCATGGCCCGGAAAGACCATGGAAGTAAAAGCAACCTGAAGTTTACATAAAGAAACAGCTAGATGGTTGTGCAGACAGGCGATTAAAGAGACAATATTACTGTAAAATCTGACTATGGAGGATGATTATGACTACAGGAGAAAAATTATCAAAGTTAAGAAAGGAACATGGATACACACAGGAACAGCTTGCTGAAGTGGTAGGTGTTTCAAGACAGGCTGTGAGCAGATGGGAAAGTGATATGGCTTTTCCGGAAACAGACAAACTGATCAGATTGAGCAGTATGTACGGATGCTCTGTCGATTATCTTCTGATGGATAAAGAAGGGGATAACAGACCGGGAGAAGTATCTGATACGATAATGATAAATGATGATGATGCCGGGAAGTTACTGAAACTGCGAAAGGAACAGGCACCATATGTGGCAGGAGGAGTTCTGATGTGTATATTGAGTCCGGCTCTTCTGATTCTGCTTGCGGGGTTTTCAGAAACACGCATGCTGAATATTAGTGAAGGATTTGCAGTGGGAGCAGGGATGACTGTACTGCTTCTCATGGTTGCGGCAGCAGTTTTCCTTTTTATATCGTATGGAATGAAAGCGAAAAAATACGAGTTTATGGAAAACAGCAGCATTTGTGTCAGTGGTGCAGTCCGGGCAAAGGTGACCGAAATGAAAAATGATTATGAGGCTGTGTTTGCTAAAGCAGTTGCAGCAGGTGCGGTATTGTGTATCATTTCAGTTATTCCGCTCGTGATTGCGGGTGCTGTTTCAGCTCCCGGATTCATATTGTGCGCGCTTGTTTCTCTTCTTCTTGTCCTTGCCGGATGCGGAGTATATATTATCGTTAGAAGTGCCATGATAAAGGGAAGCTTTGATTTGCTTCTTCAGGAAGGAGATTACAGTGAAGAGGAAAAAACAGTGCGAAGAAAATACGGAGTATATCCCGGGGTATACTGGCTTGTTATAACTGCTGTTTATCTGGGATGCAGTTTTATAACCGGAAAATGGGATATGACATGGATTATATGGCCTGTTGCAGGTGTCTTGTTTGCAGCACTTGCGGGTATAATGAGAGCACGTGCGCTCAGAACAGAACAGTAAAAACTGAATATAATATTTTGCCGGAGATGCTCCGGCATTTATCTTTTTTGAGAGAATTAAAATTCAGTTTACATACTGGGAATATATGGTATTATATGAAGACATACAGGAGGAGGTAAAAGGAATGACAGAGAATTCTATGCCTATGAGATACTACAGGTTTCTGCGTGTTCTGACGATCATATGGATAGCTGCCGGAGTATTGTCCATAGGTGGTATATTCTTGACCGGGTTCTCGGTAATGAGGCTTATGATGGGTATTATAAGTCTGGTATTGGCTGCTGCGGCGTGTATCGGTCTTTGGAAGATGAAGTGGTACGGTGTGCTTGCCGTATATGCGTCGTTTGTGCTTGGCGGACTCAACAGTATTTATCAGTCAGTTGCGGTAATCTCAGATGGGGGAATAACAGAGTACGCAGTAGGTGTAATCGGTTCGGTTATCGGATCTCTTATCATACTGATACCGACTTATATCTATTTCAGAAAGAGAAGGCATCTGTTTGAATAACAGATTTATAATAAAGCAATCACTTATAGTTTGAAACATAATGAACATGGTGATAGAATGGTAACAGGATATATTCTTTGGCATGTTTTGTGTTTTACGAAAGAAGGAGATTACGCTGAACACGGTGAATATTCAGGAGATACTGATAGTGAACAGCATAGGTGTTATACTTATGGCGTTTCTTCAGTATGTCCGATACAAAAAGAACGAAAAGAAAAAATACGGGGAGCCAATCTTCGATGTTATGATCTGGACAGCAGTTGCAGGATGTATTCTTGAATCTGTTTCCTTTGTTATAGACGGAAGAGTTTTTCCCGGATGCATACTACTGTCATATATTTCTAACAGCCTGTGCTTCATTGGAACGAGCGGTGTTGGATTTCTGTGGTGTCTCTATACAGAAATACGGATATTCCGTTCTCTTCAGAGGCTGAAAAATAAGATAATATATCTTGCAGCGCCGTTTATTGTAGAGATTATACTTGTAATTATTAATCTTGCCGGAACAGGAGTGCTGTTTAGTGTATCACAGGATAATGTGTACGAAAGAGGCTTTCTGGTATCCTATTCGTATATAATACTGTTCTTTTACTATATCTGCAGCATATGCATGGTGGACCGCTCCAGAAAGTCAGGACTTTATGTTCATCAGTATCCTACTCTGCTTTTCATAATTCCTTGTGTTGTGGGAACTGTTGCACAGGGCGTGTTCTATGGTGTATCTGTAGGATGGACAAGTGTTGCAATGGCCATGCTGTTTGTCTACATTCAGCTTCAGTCGCTTGACCTTCTTACAGACCCTTTATCGGGACTGTATAACAGGAAGCATCTTGAAGCGACATTTCTGTCGATTGCAAAGAACAGCAGAATCAGGAAGGTTTACGGAATTATGCTTGACGTCAACGGTTTCAAGCAGATTAATGATACTTACGGGCACAATGAGGGCGACAACGCTATCAGGCATATAGGCAGAATTCTATCAAATTCTGTATCGGACAGCGGTATTGTCATCCGTTTTGCAGGAGATGAGTTTATTGTTCTGATGAATACCGAATCCGAAGATGAAGTAAGAGCAGTCATTGACAGGATTGAATTAAATGTCGGAGCGTTCAATATGTCCGGCAGAGTTCCTTACAATATCTCATTTGCAATCGGATATGAAGGCGTTGATTCATCCCAGACCATGGAGGATTTCATTTCATGTCTTGATGAACAGATGTATCATGCGAAAAAGAAATATTATGCAGGTACAGGAACTGACAGAAGAAGATCTGAAGCTTTATAAAGCAGTGCGGTTGCACTGCTTTATCTGTTTTCCTTGCAGGAATATTCATCAGCGGTAATTCTGTAAACATTGGTCATACTGAGCATTTCCGCAGGATATTCCCACTCTTTGCCTGATACCTTTTTCATAATGGCATTGAGTCCTGATATTTTATCTCCATCGTTTTCGAGTATCTCAAGTCTGCCTGTTCCGATAATGGAAAGGAAATGTTCTGTAAATCCGCAGGCTGTATCGGAATGAAGAGTCTCTGTATCAGTTTCACAGCAGAAACCGACATTTGGCGATGATGCTGCAAGTTCTGCTTTTCTGCCCTGTTTTGCACCGTGAAAGTAAATGGTGAGGGAAGTATCTGTAAGTTCGTATCCGAAATTGACAGGAAATACATAAGTGCTTTCCGAGTCACTGATTCCCACATGAAGCGCTGTGCTTTTGTCCAGGCATTCAACTATTTTTGATATATCTGTTACTAGTCTGTCTTTTCTTCTCATAAATCCTCCTTATTACCACTTGTTGTATACTTTTTCGGCAAAGCCGATCATATTATTTATTTCAAGCACAGTACCGTCATCCAGGACAGCCTTGCCCGAATATCTGCCAAACACCTGATGCTGGTCCGAGCAGATAATCTTAATGTCGGTTTTTGCCGCTCTGTCGATAATAGGGACGAAGTCCATTTCAAACCGTCCGTCATCGCTTGTGAATGTCCAGGGACTCATATAGTCCTCCCTGCCGCATGTCTTCGGAATGTGGAATGATACAGATGACAGTTTGTGCGCTCTGTTGTTGTAGAAAATCATATTCTCTGTAGCAGCACTTGTATCCCCGAAGCCATATCCGATATTGAACCCGAAAGGGACACCGTCTATTGAAGATGAACAGCTTCCCCAGTACCATGTGTTTTTGTAAGTCCATACACCGCGGCCCCAGTCAAGTCCTGCCCATGATTCACCTTTTCTAAACTCATACGTGATACTTCCAAGTCTTACATATCCCTCGGCAGGCATACAGTTTGTCTTCATGTTATAGTAGAAAGCTCTTGGATTTTCTCTGAAAGGAGTGGCTATGGCCATCGATTCTGATTCGGGAAGTGAAAGGGTTATTTCTCCCTCGATTCCTGTTTTGCCCATGAAGTTTTTGAAACTGAAACTGAGCTTCTTGATATCGCCGTATTTTCTGAAAGAAATTGAATGGCTGCCGCCCTTTGAGGATACACTTCCTCCCTCAGGAGAATTAGGTAAATGCTTGCTCCCCATTGTGAAAAACTGCATCGGACTTTTGGTCTGCTCCCATGGATCTTCACCGAAGTGAATGAACGAGATACTGTCAAGTCCCATATACGAGTTGTCTGCAATAGTCAGCGCGAGTGCAAAATCATCGTTAATAATATAGTAATAGTCCCATTCCTTGATTCTGTATTTTGATGCAGTTATGGCTTTCCTGCTGTACATCCAGCAGGGATGTTTTGCAAAACCCGGCTCAACAAGATGTCCGTTGTCATCAAGCAGAGGGAGCCTGTCTTTTATTTCATGCTGGTTCATAATATCCTCTCCTTACAGCAATATTCTATCGCGATACCGGAAAAAATCAATAAATATTACAAAAAACACTGTGAATGTATGAAACAGAAATGGTTGAAGTTGCCAAAAGTTTATGTTATTGTTATAAATACGTCTTTATGGCGAAGTATTTCTTAAGGAGTAGAAAATGAAATCAATAGTTAAAGGATGGAACAGTCTGTCACTTGTAAAGCAGATTGTCATAGGTCTTATAATCGGTATTATACTTGCTCTTGCTGTGCCGCAGGCAACAGTCATCACTCTTTTCGGTGATCTTTTTGTAAAGGCGCTCAAGGCAGTTGCACCTGTACTTGTGCTGTTTCTTGTAATGTCGGCAATCGCACAGCATAAAGCAGGACAGAAGACAAATATGAAGAGCGTTATAGTTCTTTATCTAATATGTACGTTCTGTGCCGGTACTCTTGCAGTAATAGCAAGCTTCATATTCAAATTCGATCTTGCACTTGCAGAGGGGGCGTCAGATGTTGCACCTCCTGAAGGTATAGCGGAAGTGCTCAGGACGCTTCTTTACAACGTGGTTGCAAATCCTGTTGATGCTATAATGAATGCAAACTACATCGGTATTTTAGCATGGGCAATTCTTCTTGGCATTGCATTAAGACATGCAGGAGAGAATACTAAGATTTTTATCGCTGATGTTTCGGAAGCTGTATCGAGCATAGTAAAATGGGTAATCAGATTTGCACCTCTTGGTGTTATGGGTCTTGTATTTAACTCTATTGCGAGTGAAGGATTAAGTTCACTTCTCAGCTATGGAAGAATAATTCTTCTTCTGGTGGGAGTAATGCTTGTGGACGCGCTTATAGTAAATCCGATTATCGTTTATGCAGCATGCAGAAGAAATCCATATCCTCTTGTATTAAGGTGCATAAAGGACAGCGGCATAACAGCATTCTTTACAAGAAGTTCTGCAGCCAACATCCCTGTTAACATGAGACTGTGCAGTGATCTTGGACTTGATAAAGATACATATTCAATATCGATTCCGCTTGGTGCCACAATAAATATGGGAGGAGCTGCAATAACAATTTCAGTTCTTTCACTTGCAGCGGTTCATACACTTGGCATTTCAGTCGATCTTCCGTCAGCTGTCATCCTGTGCGTTCTTTCGGCTGTAAGTGCATGCGGAGCATCAGGTGTTGCAGGCGGATCACTTCTTCTTATACCGCTTGCATGCTCACTGTTTGGAATCCCGGCAGATATTGCAATGCAGGTTGTAGGAGTCGGATTTATCATTGGAGTTGTTCAGGATTCATGCGAAACAGCACTCAATTCTTCAACAGATGTTGTTCTTACAGCTACAGCTGAATACAGAAGCAGGATGAAAAGAGAAAAAGAAAATGCATAAATCAATAATGCAATTATCAGGGGACTGAAAAGTCTCCTTTTTTCGTGCAGGCAGCCGCATAATATGGTAGAATATCACGAGGAGTTGATATTATGAGTTTAGGATTTGAACTTACACTGGAACAGACCCAGAAACTTGCTCTCACTCCGGAACTTATCCAGTCAATTAAAATCCTTCAGCTTAACTCGGCTGAACTGGAATCCTTTGTTGAGGAACAGATAATGGTAAATCCTGTCCTTGAAAGAGAGCCTGAAACCAAAGACGATACTCAGGGAGTGCCGTCAGGATATGCAAGGGAAAGAAAACAGGGAGTTCCGTTTGAGACAAATGATATAAACAGAATAACTCTAAGCGAACACCTCATGTTCCAGCTTCAGTTTATTAAGTGCGGAAAGAAGTGTTCAGCTGCTGCAAGATTCATAATCGAGTCGCTGGACGATAACGGATATATGACGCTTAATCCTGATGAAATTGCGAAGGCGACAGATGTATCCGTGCAGACTGTCAGAGCAGCCCTTGAAATTGTAAGGGATATGGACCCTGCAGGAGTAGGGGCTTTTGATATTTCAGACTGTCTGATTCTGCAGCTTAAGGCAGCAGGCACATATTCAGAAGACAAAGGAAGAATCATTCATGAATTTCTCAATGAGGTTGCGCTTAACAGGCTGGGGCAGATATCCAGGGCAACCGGACTTCAGACGGGCGAGATTCAGAATATAGTAGATGAGATACGGAGCCTGGATCCCAAGCCGGGCCGCGCATTTGCATCCTCTGATGAAACAAGATATATTGTTCCCGATGTGTATCTGGAGAAGGAAAACGGAGAGTACAGGGTGCTGCTCAGTGAGAACTCGGGACCGAAAATATCGATAAACAGCTATTATACCGATCTTATGAATGACTGCATGAACGATGAGCAGCTTAAGGTGTATCTTTCAGAGAAAATCAAGGCTGCCACATGGCTTATAAAAAGCATAGAGCAGCGTAAAAAGACCATATACAACATTGCATCTGCGATAGTAAGATACCAGCAGGATTTCTTTGAGTATGGTGAAAAATACCTGAAGCCGCTGGTGCTCAGACAGATTGCGGAGGAGACAGATGTTCATGAGTCTACGGTAAGCAGAACCATCAACGGAAAGTATATATATACTCCGAAGGGAGTATTTGAACTGAAATATTTCTTCACAAGCGGCGTTGCCGGAAATGGAGGAGAGGGCGTATCCTCAAATTCAGTGAAGATGCAGATTAGGGAAATCATTGAAGCGGAAAATCCTTCAAGACCTCTGAGTGACCAGAAGATATCTGACATGCTCAATTCAAAAGGTGTGGAGATTTCAAGAAGAACTGTTGCAAAGTACAGAGAGGAAATGGGGATATTCTCATCTCAGCAGAGAAAGCGATACTGATATGGCCGGAATATTTGAAAAGATTGTAAAACACAGATTTATAGTCCTGGCGGCAGCGGCAGTTTTGACTGTTGTATGTGCTGTGCTCATGACCAGGGTGGAAGTCAATACCGATATGACCAGATATCTCCCGGATGATTCTAATATGAAACAGGGGGTCGATATACTGGCCGAGGAGTTTCCGGATATGGAAAACAGAAACACCATAAGGGTCATGTTCACCGGAGTGGATGATTCTCAGGCGGATGATATCTACAGGGAACTTGAAAGCATCAGATATGTTTCTGAAGTAATGTATGATGCAGGCAGTGAGGATTATGTAAAAGGCGACAAAAGGCTGTTTGTTCTTGTAACGCCTTATGACTATGAATCCCCAGAAGAGAAATATATAATAGAGCAGGTCAGCAGCCAGTTCGAAGATTATGAAATGGAAGTTAAGGATGATAATGCAAATTCTTCGTATATTCCGGTATACGTGCTGATTCTTGCTGTATGTCTTCTGTTCCTGATTATGGTTGTAATGTGTGCTTCGTGGCTTGAACCTGTACTCTTCATGGTTACAATAGGAACAGCGATAGTGATTAATATGGGGACGAACCTGTTCCTTGATAATGTTGCAAACATTACATATGCTGTGGCAGCTATTCTTCAGCTTGTCCTTTCAATGGACTATTCGATTATATTGTCAAACAGATACAGGCAGGAGAAACTCTTAGAACGTAACAGAAAAGATGCCATGGCGAAGGCTCTGCACAAGGCTTTTTCGTCAGTATGCTCCAGTTCTCTGACAACATTCGTAGGCCTTTTGTGTCTTGTATTCATGAGTTTCAAGATAGGATTCAATCTTGGGATAGTGCTGGCTAAGGGAGTAATATGCTCGCTTGTATGTGTTCTCACGGTTCTTCCGGCTCTTCTGCTGCTGTTTGACGGGGGAGTTGAAAAGACTGCAAAAAAAGCGGCGGATATTCCGACAGACAGACTTGCGGGATTTGAATACAGGCACAGAAAACCGGTATCTGCGGCATTTGTTCTGCTGTTTGCGGCTGCACTTGTTCTGCAGAGCTTTACAGGAACTACATTTAATCTCGAGTATGAAGATCCGATTGCAGATGTTTTTGAAAAGACTAACCAGATGGTTGTTCTCTATGACAATGATATTGAAGACAGAATACCGGATATTGCAGCAGAGCTTGAAGAGGACAGCAATGTCAAGGAAGTACAGTGCTACTATTCTGTTCTGGGCAGAGAATATACTGCAGCCGGGATGACAGATAATATTCTTGATATGTCCGGTGATGCGGATATTGATGAAGATACTGTAAGACTCATTTATTACATGTACCACGATGGAACTGCAAAGCCGATGACGCTTGAGGAGTTTGCGGACTTTCTTGACAGCGAGGTTTCCGAAAACGATATGTTCTCAGATTATGTGGATGAGGATATGAAGTCGGATATTGACCAGATGGTGAAATATGCTGACAGGGATTTGCTGACCGGAGAAATGACAATTGCAGAACTTGCGGAATTTTTCGGAATGAAGCAGTCTGATGTAAGAAATCTTTTCTGTCTGTATTATTCGGGAAACGGAGGGATTGTTCTTCCGTCAATGACTCTTTCGCAGTTTGCTGACTTCACATCATCTAATGTGGCAGATAATCCAATATACGGACAGATGATTGACACAAGTCAGAAGAAGCAGATTGCAAGTCTCAGGACTTTTTCAGACAGAAAAAAGATGACGGCAAAACGCAGTGCTTCATCTGCTGCATCAATTCTGGGAATCAGCAGGAAGCAGGCGGATATGATGTATGTCTTAAGATTTGCCGGCGACTCTTCTTATGTGACACCGTCAGTGGGACTTTCGCAGTTCGTGTCGTTTGTGAACAGTGAAGTCATAGTAAATCCTTCATTCTCATCGCAGATAAGCGATGACCAGAAGGCGCAGCTGAAGATGCTGTCTGTATATACCGACAGAGATACGGTTACAGCGAAGATGGATGCAAAGAATCTTGCAAGGCTTTCGGGAATGGACGAGGCTTTATGCTCACAGATAATGATGATGAACAGTGCAGCTTCCATGAGTCTGCAGGAACTTATGGCTGCGGTGCTTGAGATGCAGCCTGATAACGCACAGGCAGCACAGATTAATCAGATAATATCCATATCACTTGCAAATCAGCCTCTTTCGGCAGAACAGATGGCAGGAATTTTAGGAATGGATTACTCTGAAATGAGGCTTTTATATACTCTTTATGATTACAGCCACGGCAGTACTGATTTCAGATGCTCTGTGCAGAGTCTTGTAAGTTTCATATCATCTTCAGGCATGGACAGTACAGGACAGATGGCTAAGGCCGCAGAACTGATAGACGCAGGAGTATCAGGCAGAGTGTTTTCAGCATATGAGATGGCGAAACTGACGGGAATGAAAACAGCTGATATGAAATCTCTGTATACTCTGTATCAGGCTGATAAGGGAGATACATCAGGATGGAAGCTTTCGCCTGCTGACTTCATAGGATTTATGAACAGTGATGTACTGGAAAGCCGTTATTCATCGATGATAGGTGCATCCGAAAGATCTGATCTCAGGATGGCTCAGGAGATGACTGAAGCAGTGCTGAATGACAGAATGTTTACACCTGCTCAGTTATCGGATATGTTAGGAAGCTATTCAGACAGTATGGATAAAGACTCTCTGGAACTTCTCTTCCTTTATCACGGAGCTATTGAAAACTCGGAACCGTGGTGGAAGATGAGTGTTGATGAGATGTTCACATTCCTTTCGGATGATATGGCTGATGACAGCAGATTCAAATCGTTTATAACCGATGATTTTAAAAATCAGATTGCAGAATACAAAGAAAGCATAAATGAAGGCAAGTCACAGCTTGTGGGAGAGAATCATTCCATCATGATGATAAACACGACTTATCCTCTTGAGGGTGACAAGACCTTCGGATTCATATCGCGCATGAAGGATGAGCTTGAAATGTCAGACAGCTACATTATAGGGAACAGCGAGATGAATTATGAGATGAATGAGGGATTCAGACATGAGATGATTATGATAACGCTCATAACTGCACTTGCAATATTTCTTGTAGTTGCGCTCACATTCAGATCGGTGATTATTCCTATTGTGCTTGTGCTTCTGGTTCAGTGTGCGGTATTTTTGACAGTGTCATACATAGGCGTATCGGGAAACAGTATATATTATCTTGCAATGCTTATAGTCCAGTGCATACTGATGGGTGCAACAATAGACTATGCTATTCTCTATACGAGCTACTATATAGAGAACAGAAAGATTCTCGAGACGAAGGAATCGATAAAGGCAGCCTTCAGAGGCTCGATTCATACGATACTGACATCCGGCCTTATAATCTGTCTTGTGACGATGGTCCTTTCATACACATACGGGGATCCTTCGGTAGAACAGATATGCAGGACAATTTCAATAGGTGCGATGTTTGCAATCCTTCTTATACTGTTTGTTCTGCCGGCGCTTCTTGCATGTCTTGACAAGATAATCGTCAGGAAAAAAGCTTAGAGATATACGGGACATGTCTTGTGATGTGTCCCTTTATTTCTCGTAAATTCTCAGAGTAAATTCCACAGTTGATAAAAGTGGCGTTTACCATTGGA
>JAEDDI010000034.1 GCA_016293805.1 Bacillota bacterium
TTTTACAGGTAAATCCACGTAACTACAAATGTGTGGTCACTTCATATTATCTAACCGGTCAGGTATATCCCTCCGGTTACATCACCGCTGTATATGACCGCCATGCTTAGTATGTTCGATCATGGTAAACAGTATTCAATTAAACTCTGTAAATACTGTACCGGCAAAATTATATTTTTCTATTACGATATTTTTTTCAGAATCTTTTTCTCATTCGTCTTTGAAAAATCACTTAACCGATAGGATCTGACCCGTGTCCTGACAATGATTGGAATCAGCAAACCATTATTTACCAGCTTTGCACATCTGTTAATAATCGTTTTATTGGTTACACCGAGCATTTTGCTTACTTCAATTGGAGTAAACTCATATAATCGCTTTTTTAACAGAAATGCTAAAAACTCCTTTTCTTTTGTATTCAAATAGGACAGGCTTGCATCTAACTCATCGTTCTCGGATTCTTTTGATAATTCGTATACTTTTTTAGAATACAATTCCACCATTCTCAGAAAGTAATTGATCCAGATTTCCGGATGGGGAGGATTATCTCTCCCTGAATAATACAATGCCGGCAATCCCATCTGAAGTGATGCATAATACTCATTCGGAGCATAGGCAAAATATTCTTCCAGAGAACCTATTCCATTAAAACCATATCCATAATAATCAAGGATATATCCTGACATTAATCTGGCGGTTCTTCCATTTCCGTCTTCAAAAGGATGAATGGTAATCAGTTGATAATGAACTACAGCAGCAATAATAAGCGGATGGTCATCAGTAGTATTTACATATTCAACAAGTTCTTCCAGTAAGTCCGGAATATCAGTATACTCTGGCGGAATATATTCCGCTGTTCCTGTCTCAGAATCATATACTGCAAACAACATTCCCGGCGGCATAGGGCCTCTTAAGCCTATCTTATCTTCTGAAGCACCTTTTTCAACCATTGCCTGGACTTCCAGAATCATTTCTTTTGAAAACCGTTCTTTCTTTTTCAGCTTTTCTTCTAAAAAGTTCAAGGCCAAAAAGTAATTTCGAACTTCTTGTTCCGGCTTTAAAAAATGTTTGTGAGGATCACTGTCAATAGCTTCATCTGCCTGCTTTTCAGTCAATGGATTTCCTTCAATCTTATTAGAAGCATAGGAACTTTTTTTCTTAGAGTTTTTTCTAAGTCTGTTTTTTGTAACAGGTGGCATTTCTATCGTACTGAGAGCAAAACGTTTTTCGTCTATTTCCAGTATTCTTTTTAATATTTCATTTGTCAGAGTGACTTTAATCACGTGTTCCACCTCCATTTCATCCATATATTATATCGTTTTGCGAATTGCTTTTCTACTATAATTACACTATTTTTTCACTATTTTTCATTACTTCATTAGCACCGCCGGATTTGGCAATACCTTCCCAGTTGCACTCTCGCATTGTTACTCGTTAAGGTATCTTAAGATCTCATCATAACTCTTGCTGCTGGAAAAAATCGATTTCCAGTGATTCATATGACAGCGTCAGCAGGATTTTCACCTGGTATTTCAGATTCCGTTCTGCAGATGCACTGTCTTAGAATTAAAACAGGCGGCCCATTTTCAGGCCGCCTTTATTATTACCTCTAACCGGTCAAGTATATCCCTGCCGTCTACAGCACCATTGAGATGAAATATCCGGCATAGACAGCCAGCATAACAGCGCCTCCCCATCTTGAAAGTTTCCTGTCCCTGTTCAGAATAAGCAGCAGAAGAAGGACTGCAGAAGCTGTGCACATTATGCTGTCCAGAAGAAAATCACTGCTGTAATCAAGCGGTGATATACATGCGCAGCTTCCAAGGATGAATAGGATATTAAATATATTGCTCCCCACAATATTCCCAACCGCTATATCCGCATTCTTTCTGGCTGCTGCTATAATGCATGTCACAAGCTCAGGAAGAGAAGTACCAAAAGCCACAACGGTAAGACCGATTACCCTGTCACTTATGCCAATAGCTTCTGCAATCTCTGTAGCAGCGTCAACTGTTATGCTGCTTCCAAGTACAGTACATGCTATTCCTGCAGCAAGGATAAGAAGCAGCTTGTATACTGGCTTTGACTCTGTCGGACTTACTGTGTCATCATCCACCGTTTCAATGTCAGTTCTGCTCATATATGCAAGATATCCAAGGTAGCAAAGGAACAGAACCAGTAAAATGACTCCTTCCGTTCTTCCCAGCCTGTTATCCGCAAGGCCGCATACAGACAGTAGAACTGATACTGCTATCATAAAAGGAATTTCAAACCGCATCGTTGATTTTCTGACTGCAAGAGGCGTAAGAACAGCTGTAATGCCCAGTATGAGGAGGATGTTCAATATGTTGCTCCCTACAACATTTCCCACTGCAATCCCTGCATATCCCTTTACAGTAGAAGATATGCTTACTGCAGCTTCCGGAAGGCTTGTCCCCATTGCAACTATAGTAAGCCCGATTACAAGCTGAGGTATCCCGGCTCTGACTGCTATGCCCGACGCGCTGTCTACAAACCATGAGGCTCCTTTGATGAGCAGGATAAATCCTGCAATGAGCAGAATAATCTGAATAACCATAGTAAATCTCCAGTCTCAATACATCTTTTATATGTTTTAATATATCCTGTTTCAAGGTACAGAAGTATATATACTTCTGCAAAATACCCATGTCTAATCTGCAGATTATATTCCCTGATTATCTTTCAGAGATTACCAGCCGGGTGGAAAAGGCGATCTCCTGGCCATCCGAATGTTTGTCTGTTTTCTTATGCCGTATGTCCTGCCGCTATTTATTCCAGTGACCTTCTTTGATGAGGAAGTCACGCTGTAAGACTTGCAGTTCCCGGTAAACGAGCTGATTGCTGCTGTCTGAAGCTCCATGAGCAGAGTATATATCCGCTTCCCGATGAAACACTTTGGGATTGATCTCTATTTCTTTTTCTTTAAAAACTCCACAACTATTTTACACTAACGTGGCAGAATAACATTCTGTCTATTTTCTCATGCAAAAAAAAATACAGAAGAGAAAACCTTCATTTTAGGTTGGCTCTTCTGTATGATTTCCCTAAAGCATACTACTCATATCTGTTAACTTAATGCCATTGGCGTCAAACGCGTGGTTTTCTGTATACAAAAAGGACTTGTCGCTATGAATTGCGGCAAGTCCTTTGTGATGGTAGAAGCCATACTGGAGGCCCAATATGGCTCCAGAAGTATAATTTGTGTATTTCAGAAGAATATATCGCCTATACGATATCAAGTCTGATTCCTTTTTCTTTGAGTAAATCTATCCACTCTTCTGATATATTCTTATCAGTTATTACATGGTCAAATGCATCTATATCTGTCCAGAAACACGGTTTGATGATGTCGAATTTACTTGAGTCCACAAGCAGGATTTTCTCTGCACCCGATTCAAGCAGAGCCTGCTTGGTCTCAAGTTCATAACTGTTTGCACATGTGATACCCATTGTACTGTGAACTCCCGCAGCAGAAGCAAATACCTTGGTTGCACGGGTGTTTTTTATGAGCTCTATATTCTCCGCCGACTCAAACAGTGTTGTGTCCGGATGATAGTATCCCCCTCCGAATATTATGCTGAAGTTGGGATTGTTGCATATCTTATTTAATATGTTCAGGTTGCAGGTAAGGATTGTCATCCTGGTATTACAGTCCAGATTCTCTGCAAGACATTCCATTGTGGATCCGTTATCGATAATTACACAGTCATCCTGTTTTATCAGGGATGCAGCGAATTTACCCAGCCTTGACTTTTCAGTTCTGTGTGATTTGCTCGCAACGGAAAGCTGATATCCATCTTCTTCATTCTGGTTGACAATATACTTTGAATTCAGAACACCGGCACCAGGAATGTCAAGCACTATATTCTGTGCTTTCAATACTTCTAAGTCTCTGCGAATCGTCATTTCAGATACATCCAGCATTGATGCAAGTTCACGAATTGTAGTGCCTCCATTTTGCATTCTAAGGATTTCAACAAGACGATTCAGTCTAACATCTTTCTTTCCCACGCGAATAACCTCTCAAACAATAAAATATACATATTTTTTAAAAAACGGAACAACTTCACTATGTATAATTATATCATACTGTTGAATTTTTTTACATTAACTTTTCTCTTATGCGGTTCAGAGCATTCTGCGATGTAAAACCATATTTTTCAAACAGTTTTCCTGCAGGTGCCGAAGCCCCAAATGAATCCATTGTGATATAGCATCCGTCTATGCCGACGTATTTGCCCCACGACATACTGCTGCCTGCTTCTATGACAGCTCTCTTTGTAACGCCATGCGGAAGTATGCTCTCTTTATACTTCGCATCCTGCTGCTCAAACAGATCAAGACACGGCATGCTTACTACGCGAACAGAAATGTCTTCATTTTCGAGAAGTCTGGCAGTTTCAAGAGCCACCTGCACTTCAGAGCCTGTTGCAATGATAATTATATCAATTGTCTCTTTTGACTCTTTCTTTATTACATATCCGCCTTTTAACGCATCCCTGCCTGAACCTTCTACTGCAGGCAGTTTCTGCCTTGACAGTACAAGACATGAAGGCGTTCCTCCTGAATTTAATGCACTGTACCATGCAGCCTTTGTTTCTATTTCATCAGCAGGTCTGAACACGTTCATATTCGGCATGGACCGAAGCATTGCAAGCTGTTCCACAGGTTCATGAGTAGGTCCATCTTCTCCAACACCTATACTGTCATGTGTAAGAACCGATATCATCGGAATATTCATAAGTGATGAAAGTCTGAGCATAGGCTTCATATAGTCTGCAAAGACAAAGAATGTCGCGATATATGTGCGAAGTCCTCCGTGAAGCAGCATACCGTTTGCAATTGCTGTCATTCCAAGTTCTCTTACGCCGAAATGAATATTTCTGCCTTCAGGATGTTCAGCTGAAAAAGACTCTTCTCCGTTCATAACTGTCTTGTTTGACGGGCCAAGGTCTGCTGAGCCTCCAATAAGGTTTGGAAGCACATCTTTGATATAGTTAAGTGCTTTTCCTGATATGCTTCTTGTAGCATCCGCCTGTCCGCTTATTTCCCAGTAATTCTCGTCATCAAGCAGGATTTCCGGATACGAAGTATCGTAATCCCTGTCAAGGCTTTCCTTAAGCTCCGGATATTCACTGCAGTATGCAGCAAACATCTCATTCCATGCTGCTTCACTTTCGGCACCCTTAGCAGCAAGTGACCTGTAATGGTCATAGACTTCATCAGGAACTGCAAAAGCTTCATCAAGCGGCCAGTTAAGGCTTTCTCTTAATATCCTGACATTTTCTTCACCAAGAGGCTCTCCGTGTGCGTTCGGTCTGCCTTCCTTGGCAGGAACGCCATAGCCGATCTTAGTCGTTATTTTTATAAACGAAGGCTTTTCAGTTTCAGCCTTTGCCTCCTGTATCGCCTTTTTAACAGCATTAAGGTCGTTTCCATCATTCACAGTAAGAACCTGAAATCCGAAAGCCTCAAAACGCCTGCATACATCTTCTGTAAATGCAATATCTGTTCCTCCCTCAATGGTGATTGAGTTTGAGTCATATAAGACGATGAGTTTTCCAAGCCCGTTTGTTCCGGCAAATGACATTACCTCAGAAGAAATACCTTCCATAAGGCAGCCGTCACCGCAAAGAGCATATGTATAATGGTCAAATACAGGGTATCCTTCCCTGTTGTATTTTGCTGCCAGATGTTTTTCGGCGGCCGCCATACCTACAGCCATGCCAAGGCCTGCGCCAAGAGGTCCTGTCGTTGCTTCAACACCAGTTGTATGACCGTATTCGGGATGTCCCGGAGTCAGTGAATTCAGCTGTCTGAAATTTTTCAGATCATCAATTCCAAGATTCCCATATCCAAATAAATGAAGAAGTGAATAAAGCATAGACGATGCATGACCAGATGATAATACAAATCTGTCTCTGTTAATCCATTCAGGATCTTCAGGGTTATGCTTTAAATGGTTTGCCCATAACTCATAGGCTATCGGAGCAGCACCAAGCGGCATTCCCGGATGACCCGAATTTGCCTTCTGGACAGCATCTGCAGAAAGTATTCTTATTGCATTTACTGCTAACTGTTCATTCATGATTTCACCTTTTCCTTTTTCTTCTTATGTCCGATTACTCCAAGTCTCTTAAGCTTAGTTGTATAAGAGCTTATCATCAGTGCCACAATTGCAAGAACGTACGGGAACATCTTAATGATTGACGGTGATATATTGCTTCCAAGAAGCTCAATCCTGATTCCCACCGCATCTGCAAGTCCGAACAGCAGCGTTACAAGGGATGAGTAAACCGGATGTGCTCCGCCGAATACAAATGCAGTAAACGCATTGAATCCTCGTCCCTGAATCATGTTTTCCGAGAACTGCGATACGGAAATAGTCGAAAGATATGCTCCTGCAAGTCCGCACAGCGCTCCTGAAATAAGGATTACTTCCCATCGTATAACATTAGGCTTAATACCTGCAGTCTTTGCAGCAAGCTCAGATTCACCGACAGCGCAGATTGAAAGACCCATCTTTGTCTTAAACAGCATTATGTAAATTACAACTATCAGTGCGATGGCAATATATGTAACTATACTCTGTCCGCTTAAACAGTTTAAAATCGGAATATCCTTGATAACCGGAATATTGATCATGCTTAACTTGTGAATTGTATCAGGGCTGTATGCCCCCTGAACATCGAACATGGTTCGAAGAAGATAGGACGTCAGACCCAGTCCAAGCATGTTCATTGCAATACTGGCTATTATGTAGTCAGCCTTGAATTTTGTTACAAACAGTGCATATAGCGAACTGTATACGACACCTGCAATCATTGCCCCTATAAGGCCTGCCCACACGCTTCCGCCTGTGAACTGTACAACTGCTATCGCTGCGAAGGCACCTACCAATGAGAAGCCTTCAAGGGCGATATTGAAAACGCCGGCTCTCTGACATAAAAGGCCGCCAAGAGCCATCAGCATCAGGGGAGTTGCCATACGTATCATGGACGCCATAGTATCTGAAATAACGGCTAAACTCATTTTACTTACCTCCTTCTTCTGCTGATTTCTTATCTTTAATTCTTTTCTTAATCTTTGGAAGAACGAACTTCGCGCAGATTACGATGAATATTGTCGCTGTAACGATTTCTGTCATTGCCGATGGAACATCTGTTATACGTTCCATGTTGATACCTCCGTTCTTCAACGCTCCGAAGAATATTCCCGAGAAGAATACCCCTATCGGATTGTTGTTGGCAAGAAGTGATACAACGATGCCGTCAAACCCGAAATCCGGATTAAATCCCGGAAGAAGTCTGTGCTGCACGGCAGTAACTTCGATTGCTCCGATAATTCCACCGATTGCTCCACTGATTGCCATTACCTGAAGAACAGTCTTCTTAGGCTTCATTCCTGAATATCTTGCAAGAACAGGGTTTGACCCTACAATCTTGATTTCATGACCGAATGAAGTTCGGTAGAACATGAAAGTAAGCAAAATCATGATAATGATTGCCATAAAAATACCGATGTTTGCCGATGACGGCGAGAAAACAGCAAGTCTTGGCAGCCATGTGTTCTCACTAATTATCGGGCTGGCATTCATGTTCATTGCCTCGTTCGGATCTCTCAATGGTCCTGTAACAAGATATTCAATATAAAGTGCTGCGACAAAGTTAAGCAACAGTGTTGATACAATTTCATCTGTGCCAAGATAAACCTTCATGAGCGCAGGAATCATTGCAAATGCAGCTCCTGCAAGCATCGCAGCTATAAATACTAAAGTGACAGAAATGCCGTGATTCATTGTTGCAGGAAGCGCCATTGCTACTGCAGTGGCAGCAGCTGCCCCCATGTAAATCTGTCCGTCAACACCGAGATTGAATACCTCTGCCTTATATGTTACGCAAATGGCAAGACCGGCTAATATCAGAGGGGTTGCCCAGCGAACTGTCCCTGCGATGTCGCTTGTAAGGCTTCGTCCTATACCTCTGACAATAGCAAATGGATCGTAGCCTGATACAGCAAGAAGAATAGTAGCAAATAACAAAGCTATAAGGATTAATCCTATCTGCTTTAATACTATGCTCGCTGCAGCTAATATTTTACTGTTCTCATTAAGCTTCATGCGATTCACCACCTTGTCTCTTTGCCCCTGTCATATAGATTCCGATGGTTCTTTCATCGGCCTCGCCGCGTCTGAACTCTGCCACTATCTCTCCCTCATACATAACTAGAATTCTGTCTGCAAGAGTGAGAATTTCATCCAGTTCTGCGCTGACAAGCAGAATGCCTCTGCCGGAATCACGAACCTCAATTATCTTATGATAAATTGCTTCTATAGCCCCTATATCTACTCCTCGAGTTGGCTGTGCCGCAATAAGGAATTCAGGGTCTGCCTCCATCTCTCGGGCAAATACAACCTTCTGCATATTTCCACCTGATAATGTGCCAAGCCTGTATGTTGAATCAGGAGTTTTTACTCCAAAATCAACGCACAGCTCTTCAGAGAGATTATGAAGTTTCCTGTTGTTGAGAATTCCCTTGCTGCAGTACGGTTTCTGGTAATATCTGTTCAGAATCAGGTTGTCACGTATAGAACAGTTTACTGCAGTTCCCATTCCGAGACGGTCTTCAGGAATATGAGACATTCCTTCTTCACGCCTTTGACGTACTGATTCCTTTGTAACATCTTTTCCGCTAAGGAATACATGACCTCCTGTAGGATTAAGCATTCCTGAAACAGTTTCTATAAGCTCAGTCTGCCCATTACCTTCAACGCCGGCAATTCCTACTATTTCACCTTTTGAAACACTGAAGCTAACTCCGTTGAGTGCAGGAAGCCCACGCTGATTGTTGGCATGAAGATCCTTTACTTCAAGAACTGTTTCACCCGGTGCATAATCAGCTCTTGGAATATCAAGGTTTACCTTTCTTCCGACCATAAGCCCTGAAAGTGTATCAGTATCTGCTTCACTTGTAGGTAATGTGCCTGTAACGACGCCTTTTCTCATTACCACAATCTTATCTGTAATTGCCATTACCTCTCGTAATTTATGTGTAATGAAAATAATCGCACAACCCTGTTCTTTCAGTTTTCTTAATACTCCCAGAAGTTTATCTGTCTCCTGAGGAGTAAGAACTGCTGTAGGCTCATCCATGATAAGAATCTTCGCTTCACGGTATAACGCCTTGATAATCTCCACTCTCTGTTTCTCTCCGACTGAAAGCTGATATATTTTCATATCAAGATCAACAGGAAGATTGTACGTTTCCATAATTTCCTCAATTTGTGCTTTCGCCTTCCTGATATCAATAAGGCCTGATTTTGTTGGTGTTTTCCCCAGAATAATATTCTGAAGAACACTAAGATTCGGCATCAGCATAAAGTGCTGATGTACCATCCCGATACCATGCTTGATTGCTGTATCAGGGGACTGAATACGAACCTGATTTCCGAACAGACGGATCTCCCCCAAATCAGGTTCTGTCATCCCGTACAGCATATTCATCATCGTAGATTTTCCTGCGCCGTTTTCGCCGATGAGACCAAGGATTTCTCCTTCGTTCACACTTAGAGAAACATTGTCACTCGCAACAACGCCGGGATAGAATTTTGATATATTTAACATTTCGACTGCTACTGCCATTGTTTATCCATCCTCTTCTACTAATACAAAAATGCTGATATAGTTTCTATTTTTTTAACTTGACTGTTATTTCTCCTGCTTCGTCCCATTCCTTCAGGATTTTCATCGCTTCAGCAGCTGCAAGACATGCTTTTTCTTCGCCTCCGTTGTCTCCCCAGCGGTCAAGTACACGATTTGAGATAACTGAAAGGATAGCTCCCATTCTCATTCCGTGAAGATAACCTACTACAAGCTGCCCTGATGTTTCCATTTCAATGTTTGTAACCTTTGCTGTCTGTAAATCCGGTACAATCTTTTCAGCAAATGAAGGCCAGTATCCGCTTCCGTCCTCGTTTAACGGACGTCCCTGGCCAATGTAGAAGGACCCTACCGTGTAATCAAGACCAAGACCGTAACGGAAGCCAAGTCTTTCGCATGCTTCCATAAGAGCCATAACTACATAAGTGTTTGCAAATGCAGGAAATTCAGGCTCAACGTATGTTGCGCTTGTTCCGTCTTTTCTCACACATGCAACAGGTATGATAAGGTCTCCAAGGTCAAAGTCGGGCTGAATGCATCCTGTAGTGCCGACTCTTATGCAAGTATGTACACCGATGGTGTTAAGTTCATGGATGCAGATTTCCGAGCTGGGTCCGCCTATTCCTGTTGAAGTGCAGGCCATTTCCATTCCCTTGTACTTGCCTCTTACTGTTCTGTATTCTCTGTTGAATGCGATTTCTTCTGCATCCTCCCAGTTCTTCGCAATTTTTAAGCATCTTTCAGGAGCACCAGGTAAAATAACATAAGGTGGAATATCTCCCTCTCTTAACTGGAGATGATAAACTCCTTCGTTTGCAGCTTTTGGAGCTGACGCTTTATTAATCTTTTCTTCCATGACAATTTCTCCTACGCTTTGATACAGGAGCTGCCATAAGGCAGCCCCAGTGATATGTATATTAGTCAGACTACTGTGCCTTGATTCTCTTCCAGCTTGGTACTTCTGTATCAAACGGTACTTCAAGTGAGCCATCTATAATCTGTGCTTCAAGCTCCTTAGCTTCTTCGATTGCAGCCTTCATAGTGTCTCCATATTCTGAATTGCCGTCAGCAAATCTTGTGAATGCATCCCAGTCCATGAAGTATCCGCCATTTGTAAGGTCACGAATTCCGTGTTCTCCGCCAGGGAATTCTCCGTTTATAATAGCTTCAATTGCCTTATAGCATGTATCTCCGAAACCGATTCCTTCAATACCGTAGAATCCTTCATATGTATCGTAGTAGTCAGTAATCTCGCCTGCGCAAAGGATACCTGCATCCTTACAAGCTTCAACAACGCCTGCGTTTGATGCACCTGAGTCAGTCTGGATAATGTCGCATCCCTTTGAAATCATAGCGCTTGTAACTTCCTTAGCCTTAGCAGGGTCTTCGTAGCTTCCTACATATGAAAATTCAACTACAGCATCAGGGTTCGCAGCCTTAACTCCAAGCATGAAACCGTTACCTTCAGCGTTAGGAGTAGGTTCTTCTGCTCCTACGATCATACCGATATGGTTTGTCTTTGTAAGCTTACCAGCGATATATCCGCCAAGATAGAATGCAGCTTCACCGTGGAATTCAGTATCCCAGATGTTATCTACTGTTGTTTCACCGTCATTGACTGTCTGGAAAACAGCAGCAAACTTAGTGTCAGGATATTCAGCAGCGACAAGCTTAGTAGCATCTGTCATATAACCGAATGTAGTTACGATTAAATCATAGCCTTCTTCAGCCATTGCACGAATGTCTTCTTCGTACTTTGATGCTTCAGCTGATTCAAGTTTCTTGATTTCTACATCAAAATCTTCTGCAGCCTTGTCAGCGCCCTTAGCTAAATCGTCCATTGATGCCTTGTCACCAAACTTCTGGTTAACAACAAGAGCAACTTTGAGCTTTTCGTTTGAAGCTCCCTCATCTGATGATTCGCTTCCGCAGCCTGTCATAAAGATGGCCATCATCATTGCTAATGCAAGGAATATTGCAAATACTCGTCTTTTCATTCTCTTACCTCCATTTCTTTCTTTGCGATATTATTGCTTTTTCTATGAAGAAAGTGCCCGGGCTATTTTTTCTGCCGCTTCCTGCACCCTATTCATAACTGAGTTAATATCGATTGTTAAAAGCTGTTTATCTTTAACAACCTGTCTGCCGCCTATAAATACATCGGTTACATCACTTCCTGTCGCATTGAAAACAATAGCTGATGTGACAGTCTCATTTTCACCTAGTATCAGCGGACGCATATGAGGCACATTGGTCTGTATTAGGATGAAGTCTGCTTTTTTACCTACCTCAATTGTTCCATATTCTTTTTCAAGACCAAAACACTTTGCGCCGTTAATCGTCGCCATATTAAGAATATCTGTCTTCTTTAAGCTTCTTACTCCGCCGGTAAGGGAGTGCAAAAGTGCCATTCCCTTCATTTCTCTGAAAATGTCATTGGAATTGTTCCACATCGCTCCGTCAGTACCCAGCGATACGTTTACGCCTGCCTTTACCATTTCAGGCACAGGGGCAACGCCGTCATTAATCTTCATTTCGCAAAGCGGAGTATTGACAACCTTAGTGCCTGTTTCAGCAAGCTGCTTTATCTCCTCGGATGATGCGTATACAACGTGCGATCCGATGACTTTTTCGCCCAGAAATCCGTTTCTGTAAAGATAATCGATTGCAGTTGTGCCGAATCTATTCTCGACTATATCCCTGCGCCAATCATTCTCGGCAAGATGGCATGTAACAGGGATTCCTTTATCTTCTGCAATCTTCTGTATTTTCGAAAGACGGGCAGCGTCGTAATCTTCTTCTGAGATGCTTCCGAGAACCGCCACTTTATCGCTCTCACTGCATCCCCTTATATATTCATCGAGAAACTCTTCTGATACAAACTCATCGGGCTTTGAAAAGTCTTTTCGGATATCTTCAGCAAGTGCCCCTCTGATTCCGGTTTCATTCATTGCCCTAACAGAATCTTCCCCAAGGCCCCAGTACATGTTTTCCATTATGAAGGTTGTTCCTGAAAGAAGAGCTTCACAATATGTCAGCTGCCTTGCATAGAATCTGTCTTCGTCTGTAATGTACTTATAGAACCAGTTACTGTCTGCGAATTTCTGATTCTGCTCAAGAAGAGTAAGGTCATCACCCAGGCCTCTTGCAAGTGTCATATCACCATGACAGTGTCCGTTAAAAAGACCGGGCATCAGTATCTTCCCTCTGCCGTCAATCCATCCAAAGCATTCTTCTCTGTTAAGTCTTCCTTCTTTAACAAGAGCTATCTGGTCTCCTTTTATAGCAACAGATCCTGTGAATGGTTTGTATCCATTATGAGCAGATACAATTATCGCTTCTGAAATTCCAGTATCGTAAATCATATTTCGTCAGTTACCGCCATCCTGAAAATAGCTTCAACATCTTCAGGTGCAAGCACCTTCAATCCTCCGATATTTCCAAATCTACATGCATCTTCTGCCATCTTTGCAAACTTTTCATCTGTGTCTATTCCTATTTCGGCAAGCGTTGAAGGAGCTCCCATTGATTTGAAGAATTCACGCATTCTTCTGATTCCTTCAAGTGCAGTTTTTTCCTGGTCATAGAAATCAACTTCTACACCGAATACTCTGTTTGCAAACTGTACAAATCTCGGAAGGTTATCTCTGTATACATATTTGGCCCAATTTGGGAATAATACTGAAAGAGTAGACCCGTGAACTGAATTGTACTGTGCACTGAGCTGAGCGCCGATAGTATGAGTAGCCCAGTCCTGGTTTCTTCCTGTTGCGAGAAGTCCGTTGTGAGCAACTACAGAAGTCCACATGAATTCTGCACGTGCATTGTAGTCATTTAAGTCTTTCATAAGCGCTTTGGCATTTACGATGATAGACTTCATAACTCCTTCACACATATAGTCTGTAAGATTGACATCCACAGAACTTGAAAAGTATCGTTCCATAACATGTGCAAACATGTCTACTATACCGTATACTGTCTGCTTTTTAGGAATTGTAAGAGTTAAGTCCGGATTCATAAGTGTGAACGCAGGTCTCATAAAATCTGCCATTACATCCGCACTTTCACCTGTCTCTGCGTTTTTGACAACGCTTCCGTTGCTTCCTTCACTGCCGGTTGCAGGAAGTGTCATTACTGTTCCAACAGGAAGAGCTTTTTCCGGAACAGCCTTCTTTGAATAAAAGTCCCAGACATCTCCGTCATAGTAAACGCCGATAGCTATACCCTTTGCTGTATCGATAACGCTTCCGCCACCAACTGCAAGGATGCATCCCACATTCTTCTCACGGCAGATTTCGATTCCCTTTCTTACAAGGCTAACCTTCGGATTTGGTTCGACCCCGGGTAATTCATAATACTCAAGCCCTGCTGCTTCAAGGGATTCTGTAATTCTTGCATGAAGACCCGATTCATAAGTAAACTTGTCTCCGTAATGTACGAATAAGCATACATCTGAGATCTTCTTTATCTCTTCTCCGCAGAGTTTGTCTGCATCTTTCTGAAGAATGAATTTCGTAGGTGATACAAATTCAAAACTGTCCATTTTCTACACCTCCATCTCTTTCAGGAAGGACGTTCCTGTAGGGAACTCATAACCGAAATACTCTGCTATTGTCGCTGCAATATCAGAAAACGTATCTCTTGTTCCAATGTTTACGCCCTTCTTTAAGTTCTTTCCATAAACTAAAACCGGAATATGCTCTCTTGTATGGTCTGTTCCCGGAGTTGTTGGGTCACAGCCGTGATCCGCAGTTATAAGAAGGATGTCATCATCATCCATAAGCTCAAGCATTCTCGGAAGATTTTTATCAAAATATTCAAGAGCCTGTGCATATCCTTCCGGGTCGTTCCTGTGACCGTAGAGCATATCAAAATCCACAAGATTAACAAACAGAAGTCCGTCAAAGCCCTCTTTCAGATAGGAAACAGCTGCCTCGATTCCTTCCCTGTTATTCTTTGTATGATTTATCTCTGTAAGACCTCTTCGATTGAAAATATCTTCAATCTTGCCTACTCCGATTACATCCCTGCCTTTTTCACAGAGCATATCAAGTACTGTATAGCCAGGCGGATCAATTGAAAAATCTTTTCGGTTTTCAGTCCTGTAGTAATTGCCGTTATCATCGGTGAAAGGACGGCATATAATTCTGCTTACTGTATCATCCCCACTCATAAGTTCTCTTGCTATCTGACAGATTTCATACTGCCTTTCGAGAGGGATAACGCTTTCGTGCATCGCAATCTGCATCAGACTGTCAGCAGAAAGATATACTATCGGATAGCCTGTCCTGACATGTTCATCACCAAGCACCTTTATTATTTCCGTGCCTGAAGCAGGATAGTTTCCGATCACCTTCGTTCCGATTCTCTTCTCCAGGTCTTCGATGATTCTTGGAGGGAAAGAATCACCGAAAACTTTAAACGGAGTGTCTACAATCAATCCAGCTATTTCAAAATGACCATTAGTTGTGTCCTTGGCTTTTGCCTGTTCCACTGCTTTACCATAACAACCCTCGGGTTCGTCAACACCGGTAAGTCCTGTGCCATCAATATTGAAAAGCCCCAGAGACTTCATGTTTGGAATATTAAGCCCTCCACGGAATTCATCAACATGCCTTAGTGTATTTGTTCCCACATCTCCGAAATCCGCTGCGTCGGGCAGTTCCCCAACGCCTACACTGTCTAAAACGATGACTGTAAATTTACCCATCAGTTTTCTCCTTCATCCCAGGTGTTTCTTTAATATTTTATTCATTAAGGAGGCCGGGGCCGTTACCTTCTTCCCAGGCAAAAACTTCCCAGATGTTTTCGTCGTAATCGTGGAAATATGCTGCCCTTGAACCAAATACATATGTGGTAGGCTCCTTGATGCATTTAACACCATTGCCGATAAGCTCAGCAGCAATATCATCCACGTCCTGGAATGAAGGAACTTTTACTGCAATCATAAAATGATGTCCTTCCCCATCCAGGTAATTATGGTCCATAACTTCACATACTCCTTTTTTGTCCCAGAGAGTAACCGATGAACCATGAAATTCAAATTCTGCATAATTAGCATGTTCAGGATCGGGCTGAAGCCTTTTTACCCTGAATCCGAATTTCTCTGTATAAAACTTTAATGCCGCATTAAAATCTTTAACAAACAGACATATATCATTTACATGTGTCAGCATATCAAGCTTGCTCATACTGTTTTAACCTCCTGCCTTAAGCACAAGAGGCAGCCCGCAAATGGACCGCCTCGAAATAACTATTTTTCGCCATTTGCAGCATTCATAAATCTTCTCTGATATGTAATAATCTGAGGAGCAGATGTATTCTGTGCCAGATAGCTAGGTTCTGTTGTAATAACGATTCTGTCAGTCATATCCTGGAATTCAGGTTCTGCCATTAACTTATCAAGCTCAGGATACATTCTTGATCCTTCAATGCTGCAGATGATAAGTCTTGTATCAGTATCTTCGATGTTTGCATTGCGAAGCATTCTGAGATTATGCCTTACTCCGTCCATACCGTCAAAACCTTCGCCGTCGTTAATCTTTCTGTATTCGATAGTTTCTCTTGCTATCTTTTCAACAAGACGAAGATCAACATCCTTGTCTTCGCTTGACAGGATATCCCACTGAATCATAAAGTCTCTTAATCCTGTAAGGAAACGGTCATCGTATGTCTTCTGATATGCTGCAAGCATACCGTTTATATACTGAGTAACTCCGTAGCGCTGACGAACGAAACTGTTGATGAAATATGGCTTTGCCTGAAGAGCCATTCCTGTCTGCCATGGTTCAAACATTAAAGTGTAGTTTACACGGAAACCGTTTTCCTGAAGCTTTAATGCAAGATTATGTCCATGAAGGTAATCAGCAGTTGCTGCCTGGTTCCAGCGTGTTGATAATCTCTTGTCTCCTGTAAGAAGCTGATTTACATTGTTTGCATTTACAGGACCTGTATGTGGCACCTTAACTACCATACGATAGTCTGTGAACATTTCACGGAATTCTTCTACTTCTTCAAGAATCTGATTAAAGTCAGCGAACGGATTGTTAAGTTCGCAGCTGATATCACATCCTGGTCCGAGAATGTTTCCGATTTCGGTCATTACTTCATTTCTTGTTGAGTACTGATGTCCTACATTTGCCTCCGGATTATTGATGAACAGGTCATATATAATACCGGGGTTGCAAGTCAGGTTTCCGATAAGGTCCTTGATTGGTGCAAGTTCATACGGATTGGCAGTATCTGCTGAGAAGATAAACTTTGTAGGTCTCTTCTTGCCGTTTCTGTCATAAGAAATATTTCTCTTAAGATCAATTTCAAGAACCTGGTTCTCTTTCATGTTGTATCTGATTTCAAATCCTGCAGGCGTCTCTCCTGCCGGAACATGAAATGTATCAATTACATCCTTGAAACGGTCGCTTGCACTTATATACTTTACTGTATCAAGAAGAAACCTGTATTCTTCAAAGCTGATATTCAGGTGAAGCGCCCTTTTAACATAATCCACATCACTAGAAACAATCTGAATTTTATCTCCAATTAAGGATGCAAGACTATAATTTACTATCTGCATATTCCCTCCCTGTTACTTCTCTAACTCTGCTAAATAATCACTGTATTCCTGTACTAGTCTTCCTGCACTTCTTGTACCGCATAAGCTTACTCCCAGGTGTTCGAACATATATAAAGCGGCAGGAAGTGTGAAAGTTCTTGGAACTCCAGAAACCTTAATCTTTGTGTCGCCTGAAAGGTTCTCTCTCATTATTCTTACCTGATGCTCTGTAGGGAAAGCCTGAGAACCTGTTGCAGTCTTGACATAAGTAACTCCGCACTCACAGCAAATCTGAGTAAGTTTTGCAATTTCATCATCGTCTAAGAATCCAACTTCAAATATGAGTTTAGTATCGCATGTGTCTCCGCAGATTCTTACAAATTCACTCACTTCATGGCGGACAAGATCCCAGTCTCCGTCTTTAACAGCACCTACATTGATTACCATGTCGCACGCTGTACATCCAAGATCAACCATTTCCTGAAGCTCAAACAGCTTTGATTTCGTTGACATTGCTCCGTATGGAAATCCTATAACTGCACTTGGACCCACATCTGTTCCCTTCAGTTCTTCCACCACAAGTTCTGCCCAGCATGAGTTTACATTTACAGCGTTCACATGATATTTCTTGGCAATTTCACATGCCTCGATAATATCCTTCTTCTGTAAATTAGGTGACAGGTACGCTAAATCTAAATGTTTTGCAAATTCACTAACTGTTAACACTCTACTTCCTCCTATCGTTTTATTCTCAAGAGAATACCGGTTAATCGGTATTCTTATATTATTGTTTTATCAAGCACAATTTACCACCATTCATTTGTTTTGTAAATAACATTTGTTAAAATCATTTCATTTATTATAATATACAGAATATTCAGACCTATACACGCGCATAATACAGCAAAGTAGTAAAAATTCATACAGCTTAAGTACAATTGCCTTTTCTTACCAATAAAAAAATGGAGATAGTTTATAACAACAAAATGTTAGAATTGTCACAATTTATTCATTTGATATTTCCTCCAATCAGCGCAAAATGCCTGTCAGGATATCCTGACAGGCATCTGTACGTTCGATACACGTTCGATACATTTTCAATTATTCAATTCCTGATAAGACCAGAAGGAAAGATATTCTGACTGATATCATAGAGGGGAATATCTTTGAGGGTCAACCAGTTAAAAGAAGAGAAGAGATAAAGAAACTTCTCAAAGGATGCAGTCTCATCACACCATCTATGAAAAAAGATTTAGAAAACCTGGGCTTTACCATCATTGAAGAAGGTAAACACCTTAAACTGGTATACTACGGTGATAACCGCTACATGACAACAGCTGCGAAAACTCCAAGTGACGCCAGAACCGGAAGCAACCCTGCAGCCGGTATAATACGGGATATGCTATGAAACCTGCTCACAAAGAAGCAGGTTTTATTCCATCTATAGGTTATTACACCATAGCAATTAGCGAACTTTGTCAGTCCCAAAAGTAGATTCACCGGAGGTAATATGCTCCTGTGCTTCCTTCCATCTTGCATAAGACTGACAATATGCAGCAAACGCTGCAATATCCACTTCTGTAAGAACACCCATCTGATTCATTAGCTCAGCCAAGCGTTCCCATTCCTCCTTTGCTATTCAGTTTTCTTTTACCCGGATTGCCTTCCAGCTTCTTTACTGCCGTAGGCTTTGTCTTTCTTCCAGCCATCGGAATCCCTCCTTCCTCTTTTTGCATAATAAAAGGATTATACATTTCTGCACGATCCCTATTACTAATTTTATGTAATTACATCCAGCTTTTT